>JAAYUY010000158.1 GCA_012517435.1 Sphingobacteriales bacterium
GTTTATGCTTCTGTTCTTTTTCATGGTGGCTACAAAAATCAGAGATTCCGATGCGATGGTGCAAACCAACATCCCGTCTGCTTCAGAAGTTACCAAACTGGAGAAAAAGGAATGGATTGTCAATATCAGCATAGGACCTCCTATTGCCAGCTATAAGGCAAAATACGGTACTGCACCTATTATTCAGTTGAATGATAAATTCGGACAGCCCGAAAATATTATTGAGTTTGTTGAAAATGAGAGACTTCAGAGAGAAGAGCGTATCAGGCCATTTTTAACTTATACCCTTCGTGTTGATAGGGATACAAAGATGGGGCTGGTTACAGATGTAAAACAGGAACTTCGTAAAGCCAGTGCTTTAAAAATCAGCTATCTGGCGAATAAAGCTGTAAAAATCGATTAACATTTCAGAAATTCTGCTGTCTCTCTGCATATAAATGCAGTATCTTCCGGAAGGCGATGATATTCAATTCCATGTTTCATTCCAAAGTTGTGATCAGCATAGGGAATCAGGTTTAATTTTATTTCAGCATTCCATTTTTTCATTTCAATAGCTTCTTCAAAAGCAATTTCCTTGTCTTCAATCCCATGCACCACCATAAAAGGAATTCTGATTTTTGAAACAGCCTGTTTTAAATTAAACCGCTTTTCATTTTCAAGATAATTCAGGTACAGATTGTAGCTGAGTGGCAAAGGACGTCCTGTCAGCTTGTTCTCGCGATAATTGTATCCTTTTTTCTGCCATTCTTCCATGTCGTAATATTTTGCCCATGTTGCGGGAAAATCATTGAAAGCAGACCACGTAACAAGTTTTTTAACGGCAGGATTTTCAGCGGCACAGATTATCGAAATACATCCACCCCGGCTGTGTCCTAAAAGATAGATTTCATCGAAGTTGCATTCTTTTTCCTCAATACCTTCCATAAAAGGCAGGTTTTTAATAATGCTGTTCAAATCGCATACTTCTTTTTCGATGGTATTTTCGGAAAAACGTTTTTCATCTGTAATCAGTTCAGGGTGTTCGGGTGTTGTGCCGTTATGCGAGAAATTGAACTTTATGAAAACAAAGCCTTTTTTTGAGAAAAAATCAGCTATCAGATCAAATGCTCCCCAGTCTTTGAAAGATTTAAAGCCATGTGAAAAAATGAGGAATGGTTTTCTTTTTCCGTCTTTCAGGTAAAATAAATCATAAAGCAGGGGTATATCATATCGGGAAGGCAGGGCAAGATTTTTCAAACAAACCGATTTCATGAATCCGAGGCTTAAAATATGTTTTAACATTAATTCGAAATTAGTAGCTTTACCGTGAAAAAAAAACTTGTTTTTTGAAAAATTAAGAAATGAGTCTGAAGGAAATACGGGCAGTTGTTGATGAAGATTTGAAAAAATTCGACAATTACTTTAAGACGGTAGTCAGGTCGAATACACCTTTGCTCAACATTATCATGAACTACATTATCAAAACAAAAGGGAAACAAATACGCCCGTTGTTTACTTTCCTCTCAGCCGGGCTGAATGGTAAAATAACAGAAAAAACGCACAGGGGGGCAGCTATGATAGAGCTTCTTCATACAGCCACCCTTGTTCATGACGATGTGGTGGATGATAGTTTTCAGAGAAGAGGATTTTTTTCAATCAATGCGGTGTGGAAAAACAAAATTGCCGTGTTGTCGGGCGATTATCTGCTGTCAAGAGGATTGCTTGTTGCTGTAAATCATGGAGATATCGATTTACTTCAGGTTACCTCGAATGCCGTAAAACAGATGAGCGAAGGGGAATTATTACAAATTGAAAAAACACGGAAACTCGACATCAAGGAAGAAATCTATTTTGAAGTCATTCGAATGAAAACAGCAGTGTTAATAGAGGCCTGCTGTGTTATAGGGGCTTTATCTGTATCGGCTGACCAGGAAAATGTCAGGCGGATGAGTGAATTTGGGATTAATACCGGTATCGCTTTTCAGATAAAAGATGATATTCTCGATTATGACGCTTCGATTACGGGAAAACCCAAAGGAGCTGACCTGAAGGAGAAAAAACTCACATTGCCATTGATTTATGCGTTGAATGTTGCCGATGCAGCTGAAAGAAGACATATCAGAAAAATTATTTCCGAAGGAAAACTTAGTTCTGTGGATTTTACGGAAATCAAGAATTTTATTGACTCAAAAGGTGGATTTGACTATGCTGCCGAAAGAATGATGGAGTATAAGGATAAAGCTGAAAACTCAATCATTGCTTATCCTGATTCGGAGTACAGGAATTCACTGGTAAAACTTCTTGAATTTGTAGTCAACAGAAATAACTGAACTGGTTCGGTTGGGGAATTGCAATTTGATAAAAATCATTTAAGAGTTAAAAAAAGTATTCAATGCATTAATTCAAATAATTTACTTTTGAAATTTGATAAATTCAGGTATTACATTTTAAATTAGAAAAATTCTATGGGAAATAATAACGATTCCGGCAATGACAAATCAAGAAGGAATTTTTTAAAGAATTTCGGACTAACTGTTGGAGTTGGAGCCCTTGCTGCCGGAGGCTCTCTATATGTAGCCAATCAGGTACAAAAGAAAAAAGGTAAAAAAGTCAAGGTATTAACACAGGACGGACAATTGGCAGAGGTCGAAGCTACCGAACTCAGCCTGACCCCGAAAGAAGAACTTGAACGCAATCAAAAGCGGGGTTTTGAAGGCTTAAAAGGCCGGAAATGGGTAATGGTGATTGATCTGGCCAAATGCAGAAATGCAAGAATGTGTATTGCTGCCTGTCAGACAGCACATCACCTCAGGCCTGAGCAATATCACATTAATACACTCATCATGCAGGACAGCAAAGACACCAAACCTTATTTTATGCCGAAACCCTGTTATCATTGCGACAACCCGCCCTGTACAAAAGTATGTCCTGTGAATGCAACATGGAAGCGCTCTGATGGCATCGTACTCATTGATAATGAAAGATGTATAGGCTGCCGGTTCTGTATGGCTGCCTGCCCTTATTCCGCACGTGTCTTTCATTGGTTTGAACCGCTGAAAGTAGAAGGCGATGAAGACAGGGTTTATGATGTTGAGCTTAATGTTCCGCAGAAAAAGGGAACTATTACCAAATGCCTTTTCAGTGCCGACAGGCTTCGTCAGGGCAAACTGCCTTACTGTGTGTCAGCCTGCCCGAATGGTGTTTATTGGTTTGGTGATAAAAATGAAGATGCTGTTACCAACGGCACTACAGGTGAAACCGTCAGCTTCAGTGAATTAATTCGTGAAAATGCAGGTTACACTGTCCACGAAGAGTTAGGTACAAAACCCCAGGTGTTTTATCTGCCGGCTAAAAACAGGCTTTTCCCCTTTCAACATGAAGGAAAAACTGAACTTGAAGATACTGAACACATTTGATAAAAACTAAATCTTATACTTATGAGTGAAATCCATGTACAGGAAGATTCAAAAAAGATTCTTCACCAGATAGAAGAAGATTTATACCGTCCTATTAAGAAACATGATCAGGGAAGTGTTGCCTGGCTTGTATTTGTGCTGACAATTGTGGCTGTTGGATTTTATGCATGGACACATCAGCTGAAAGTAGGACTGGGTGTTACCGGCTTACGGGACTATGTTTCATGGGGGATGTATCTCGGAAATTTTGTTTTTTTTGTTGCCGTCAGTCTCATTGGAATGCTGATCAGCTCTGTTTTACAACTACTTGGTTATAAATGGGTTACCCCTATTACACGTATTGCTGAACAAATTGCCATTGCAGCTGTTGCCCTTGCCGGTATCATCATTATCATGGACATGGGGCGTCCCGACAGGGTGTTGAACGTTATTAAAAATGCACGTTTTGCTTCTCCTATTCTCTGGGATGTTACTGTTATTACTACTTATCTGACTATCAGTGTGTTACTGATTTATCTTCCGCTGATTCCCGATTTAGCCATGATGAGCAAACGACTCACAGGTATTCCCCTCTGGCAAAGGAAAACATACCAGATTCTTTCTCTCAACTGGAATGGTAATGAACAACAGATGCAGATACTTAAAAAAGCCATCCGTATTTTACTTATCCTCATTATACCGGTTGCCCTTTCCATTCATACTGTTACTTCATGGTTGTTTGCTGCCACATTACGCCCGGGTTGGGATTCCACCATCTTCGGCCCTTATTTCGTAACGGGTGCCTTTGTGGCCGGATGTGCTGCCGTTTTGATTGTCATGTTTGTTTACAGAAACAGATATGGACTTCATAACTATCTCGAAGACAAACACTTCGACCTCATGTGCAAACTGCTCGTTCTGACCTCTCTGGTGTATCTGTATTTCAATATAAATGAATTTCTGGTTCCTGCCTATAAAATGAGAAAACTCGAAGGTGCTCACATCCACGAATTATTTTCAGGTAAATTTGCTGTTATGTTTTACCTTGTTCAGGTAGGCGGATTGATTTTACCTATTGTTTTGCTCCTTTTCAAAAAAATGAGAAAACCAGTACCTGCCTTCATCATTGCCATTGTGGTGCTGATTGCTGCCTGGTTCAAGCGTTACCTGATTGTGGTTCCTACCATGCTCCATCCTACTTTACCCATTCAGTTTGTTCCTGAAAATTTTTCTCATTATGTCCCAACCGGTACTGAAATTCTCGTTACTTCTTTCTCAATCGGTATGGCCATTTTAATTATTACCATTCTGGCAAAAGTATTTCCTGTCATTCCTGTATGGGAATATGCCCACGAAAAAGGAGTGAAAGAAAAAGATTTGTTTGATTAAAAACCATAAAAAACAAGAGTCATGAAAATATTAATGCTCAGTATTATTAGTTTAACGTTAATATTATTCTCCCTGCCTAAATCGAAAGCACAGGAATGGACTGTTCCTCCGGATGAATCAAAACTGACAAGTCCGCTACCGTTTACAGCCGAAAACATTGCCCAGGGAGAAGAAATTTACCAGAAAAACTGTAAATCGTGTCATGGAGATCCCGGCAAAAATAATCCATTGGCCGGCCTGAATCCGGTTCCTCCCGATTTTGCTTCTGAAAAGTATCAGAAAAATACCGATGGCGATTTGTTTTATAAAATTACCAATGGCAGAGGAACCATGCCTCAGTTTAAAGCTATTTTATCTGAAGAGCAACGCTGGATGGTCATTGCTTATGCAAGGTCATTTAATCCTGATTACAAACCATCAGGAAATACTGTAGCTGCTCAGGAAATCAAAGGTGCAGTCACTTTTGATGTGCAGGTAAATGAAGCTACCCGAAAGATAATTATAAAAGCAACCAAAACAGAAGAAAATCAGGAAGTTAAACCTTTGGCTGAGGAATCATTGAAATTATTTGTCAAAAGGTATTTCGGCAAATTGCAGTTTGCTACTGTCAGAACCAATCAGGAAGGGGTTGCCATTGCCGATTTCCCCAAAAATATCAGGGGAGATACCTTTGGCTATTGTACACTGATTGTTAAAGCAGGTTCCAGTGAAGCCACCATCGAAAAGGTAAAAATCGGTAAGCCCTTTACGCCTCCTGATATATATGCCAAAAGGTCATTGTGGTCGTGGAATGCACATACACAATGGTGGATTATTTTATCCTATCTGGGTGTGGTTTTAGGTGTCTGGGCTACCATTCTGTATGTGGTTTATCTGATTTCAAGGATACCAAAAGCCGGTATTTCCTGAAATTCAGGGAAGTATATGCATTAACAGAATTCTGACTCCTATTCCTATCAGAATTATTCCGCCAAGTATTTCAGCAAAATTCCCGACAGCACCGCTTATTTTTTTGCCAAACAACATTCCCAGCATGGCAACAATTCCGGTGGTAAAAGCTATGATCAGAGCAGCCGCTACAATATTAATTTCAAGAAAAGCAAATCCGAATCCTACCACCAATGCATCGATACTTGTGGCCAGCGACAACATTAAAAGTGTAGGTAAATGAAGCGGATTGAGGTTTTTGTTTTCAGATTTTGAAAACAAACCGTCATAAATCATTTTTAAGCCAATAAGCAGCAATAACGAGAAAGCAATCCAATGGTCGATTGCTTCAAAATAAGTTTTTATTGTGCTGCCAAACAACCAGCCCATCACAGGCATAAGTGATTGAAAAAGAGCAAGTGAAAATGCAATTTTAAAGGCATTGACAAAGCTGAGTTCCTTGTCTTTGAGTCCGTTCGAAACCGAAACAGCAAATGTATCAAAAGAAAGTCCGATTGCAATTAAAAACAGGCTTAGCGTATCCATTTTGCATCTTTTTCAGGAGGATAAAAGTATTAAATATTTCACGACAGTTGCGGAGAAAGTGTTATTTTTGCCCTGATAACAGATAGGAAAAAGAGATGAACATCCGTATTCTTCATTGTGGCGACAATCTCAGGAATTATTACTTATGTGCAGAGCATAGAGTAGCTGGTTTTTCGGGTTTATCACCTGCCAGGGGAGATTTAATATATCTGGCAGTTAAGTTCAACGGTATTAGTTACATAGGAGCAAAGGGAGTCATTGATGACCCAACCAATGATAAGCCATGGCCTGATGCTTCGAAATACAAATATGTTTTCCGGCTGAAAGACGTTGAGTATTGCAAGCCTTTTGAAATTCAGCCGCTTTCAAAATTTGGCGGCTCTTACTGGGCAGCTAAGTTTTTACAGGCTTCAAAACCTATAAAAGTCCCTGAAGCAACTCTTTTTCTTGAAAATGAGTTTGTTAAAAATCATACTGAGGCATTGGTTAAATTTTAATCCTGCTTATTTTTGCATCAAATCCTTCCATGTTTTTTGTTTCCTGAAAAAATACCGGACGGCAATACTTGCGGGATACAATAATTTGAAAATTTCCTTATCGCTGACTTTTCTGTTTTTCTGCACCTTTTTCCTTTTCCTGATGATCATGGCCGGATGGGTGAGAAGCCACCAATAGGCATGAATCAAGGCGAAAACCCTTTTCCATTCCAGCTTTACGAATGCCCAGCCAAAAGTCATGGCATCAAGTAAAAGCCTTGAGAAAATGAAGCGGGGGAGATTTTTCCCTTCAAGGCATTTGAGCATCATAAATACTGAATTGCGGTGGTTCCAGTAAATTTTTTTATAGCTGTCGTACTGAATGATTCCACCACCATAATGATATACAAGCGATTGTGGTATGGCAAACAACTGATAACCAGCCAGATTAATACGGTAACAGAGGTCAATTTCTTCCATGTGATGCACAAAATCGACATCAAAATCATCGCTGTACTGAAGGGCATCAGCCCTGACCATCATGGCAGCTCCTGTTGTCCAGAATACCCTGATAATGTCGTCATATTGTCCTTCATCCTTTTCAATATATTCAAATACCCTACCTCTTGTGAACGGATAGCCGAACCGGTCGAGAAATCCGCCTGATGCTCCTGCATATTCAAATTTATCGGGTTCCAGCATCGACAGCAGCTTGGGCTGAACTGAACCGGCTTCGGGATGATTTTCGCAGAATTCAACCAGAGGCTTCAGCCAGTTTTTGTCAACCCTTACATCGTTGTTCAACACGACAAAGTATTTTCCTTTGGCAATTTTAAAGGCATTGTTGTAGGCAAGGCTGAAGCCACCATTAACACCATTCTGATACACCTGAACTTTTGGATAATGGGCCTGCGTGTATTCAACGCTGTCGTCAGTCGACAGGTTGTCGATCATAATGACTTCAAAATGAGGATAATCTGTTTCAAGGACAGAGCGAAAACAGTCGTCCAGAAACTTTTTACCATTGTAGTTTAAAATAAGAATGCTGACCAGTGGACTATCCATTTTCTGAAATTTTAAAATTGTTGCCGGTGGGATGATGTTTCCACCTGTTGTGTGACCACAGCCAGTTGGCAGGGTCTGAAATGATTGCATTTTCAAGTGCCTTGACATACAAAGAGGTCAGGGTACCGGGTTCTGAATTTGCAGGATTTAACGAAAGTAAACGGAGACTTCCTTCATATCGCCCGTAACGGATTCTCCTCAAATCACCGAAAAAAACCGGATGATTGAATTTTCGGGCAATCATTTCGGGTCCGGTAAAAAAAATAGTATCTTTTCCAAGGAAGCGAAACCATGAATGATTGTCGCCAAGCGTAGGACTTTGGTCATTTAAAAAGCCATAGATGATTCCTTTTCCTTCATTCTCAAATATCGTTTTGACAATTTGCCTGACAGGAATAGCACGGGTCATGAAACGGTTTCTCAGTTTGTGCCAGAGCCACTCCACCTGCTTGTTTTTAAATGGTTTATATGCTCCGTAAACCATTTTATTCAAATAAAGCCCCAAGAACTGTGAACCGATTTCAAAATTTCCCCGATGCGAAAAATATATCATGATGTTGCCCTGCACAGAAGTGAAAGTTTTAAAATCTTCATTTTCAATTAATTTGACCATTTTAAGAAGGGATTTTTTCCGGATGGTAGTCAGCTTGACGGTTTCAATCAGCACTTCTGCGAAATTGCGGTAATACCTGCTCATCAGCTCTTTTATTTCTTTACCGGATTTTTGAGGGAAACAACTTGTTAGATTATTGTTAATCACGTTTTTACGGTATTTAACGATGTATTGAAGAAGAAATCTGATGAATTTTGATAAAAAATACGGAATGGGTTCAGGCAACACCGAAATCAGAAAAAACAGAGAATAAATCAGGTATTTCAAATTAAAGGGCTGTTTTTTGGAGGCGTAAAAATAAGCTTATTCATTGAAGTCTTCATCAAGAAAATCACCGAAAAAGCGATCGTTGTTCGGGTTGAGGTTGTTGTATTTACTGATGATTTCACGCCATTTTGGATTTTGAGGCTCTCCAAGGGCGTTTGAATGGATGAGTTCATATTCGTTGAGCGCTCCTGTCCGGTTGAAAAACACAAATTTTTTATTCTGCTGACTTTTGGTCAGCTGATAGTAATGCCAGATCTGATAGGGGTAAGCCAGTTGTGAACTGCTTGATTCTGAGATACTATTCGGAGGACCATATTCCAGATAAACACGTCCCCTGTCGGTCAGGTAGCCTTCGCGCATCATGGTGGTAAACTGTCGGTTGCAATCACTGATACGTGAAAAGTAATTTATCCATGCTGACTCCGGGTTGAGACTATCGCGTCTGACCCAGAATTCAAAGAAAAAACTCTCAAGCTCAGCGCGGTCGATTTCTTTTTGCATGAGTTTAACCTGCTGAATTTCTTTATTATCGCCAATAATTTCCAGATAAGAAATATTTTTCTTAAGCTCTTCTGTACTGTATTCTTTGATTAATCCGGCAAAATGAATCCGATTCGTTTCTGAAGTTAATCCAAGATAATAATCATGTGTTTTTCGCTTTGAAAATGCGGTTTTTTTTGAGGTAAGTAACAGATTTTCTTTGGAATACGCCTCAATAACCAGTTCATAGTTCCCTTCAGGTAAAATACTGATGTTGAGTGAGCCAATCAGAAAATTGGTTTGCCCGGCAACCTGCTTGTTTACTTTTTCAGTCATGTCTATAGCTACTGAATCTTTACTGATATAATATCTGAAAAAGATCATTTTTCCATTGAATGTCTCAGGAATAGAATAGAGTTCAGTGTAAAAATAAAGTTGATTCTGATGACTTGTAAAGGAGTTAAAAACATTTGGAATCAGTTCGTATCCCAGACGGGTGAATTTTCCGGGTTCTTTTGCAGATTGATAAACTGTATCGAGCAGTTCGATGTCTGAAAAAACAGCCTGCTTATCAGGGAACTTCGTGTCAATAATAGCGGCTGCCGAAGCGGTATTTTTGTCATTGATGACATCAATCAACTGAATTTCAAGCCGGTAGATACCCTGAGGAAGTTCAATTCTCTTCAGGTCGAGTAAGGCAAAATTGAGATGAAGGGTATCTTCTAACACGGGGCTGCTCAGGTTATATATTTTTTGAAAGAATACACTGTCGTTTTGCAGAATCCTGACTTCGTAATTGACCGAAGCCTGAAAGCGATTATCTCCGGCTTGTTCAAAATACAGGGTATTTAAAGGAATTTTGAGATAAACTTCAATAATGCTGCTGTTCAGGTCATTTTTAAAAACTGAATAATTCATAAAAACAACCATTCCATCTGACAATACAGTGCTTATAAGCAGTATGAGGATTAATGAAAATTTCTTCATGATTATTCGGGGCAATTTTTAATTCGGTATGTCATTCAAAGGTAAATGAAAAATAATCAGCTGAATATAATGTCATGGCAAATTTACAAATATGGTGGTGAAAACCAATGATATTATCAAAGATTTTCGCTTGCATATTTACTGAAACAAATATCTTTGCATTTTTTTTAAAATTAAGCGTAGTAAACATACTGTTAATTGAAAGAGAATACTTTATCTGATTTTTCAGCAAGAACTTTTCAGGGCTTTGAACATCTGACGGAAAAAGAGTTGCAGGCAATCGGAGCAAAAAATATCACGGTGAGAAAGAGAACGGTTGATTTTCAGGGAACTACCGAAACCATGTACAAAGCCAACCTCCACCTGCGGACAGCTACTAAAATTGTAAAGAAGGTTTATTTTTTTAAGGCATTAAATGAAAACCACCTTGAGAAAAATCTCCTTAAAGTTAACTGGTCTGATTACCTGACCCCAAAAGACAGGTACAGCCTGAGCATGAATATCAATTCAAAATTCTTTAAGAACCTGGCTGTTGTCAATCAGGCTGTCAGGAATTCAATCGATGAACATTTCAAGCAAAAACAAAAAGAGTTTACTCCCGCCTTTACTACTGAAAAACCGGATATTTCTTTTCAGATACATGGGTATAATGATTTCTTTACGATTTATATCGACAGCACCGGTGATTTTTTGTTTAACCGTAACTACAAAGCAGTCAGGACGGAGGAAGATTTAAATGAGGTAATGGCTGCCGGCATGATCATGCTTTCAGGCTGGAAAGCCAACACTACTTTTATTGATCCGATGTGTGGGACAGGAACCATTGCTTTTGAGGCCGCTCTCATGGCCAACAACATTGCCCCGGGCATCTACCGCGAGTTTTACGGATTCATGAAATGGAAAGATTTTGATAAAAATCTCTGGGAAAAAGTAGTCAGTGAAGCCAAACAGCAAACCAAGCCCTCAAAGGTGAAAATTTATGCTTTTGATATTGAGCCCTCCCTGATCAGTATTGCAAAAAAGAATCTTTTACATGCCAACCTGCATAATAAAATCCAATTTGAGGTGAATGATGTCTTTTCTTTTAAACCTCCGGCTGAAAAATCCACCCTTGTTTTTGAGCCTCCCTGCACCGAAAGAATCGGGAAACTGGATATTCTGGTTTACTATGAAAAACTGGGCAACCGGCTGAAGGAAAGTTTAAGCTCCTGCACCCTGGGAATTCTTTGCACCAACAAAGATGCTCTGGCTAAAATAAATCTGAATCCGCGCCTGAAAGTCAATCTTTTACTGGGTAAAACAGAGTGCTTTTTCTATAAATTTGAAATTTTTGAGAAGAAAAACAGGGAAGACGATTTTTAATAATGCCTCTTAATGAGTTTTTCAACTTTCCAGGAATAATTACTTTTGATTTTCAGCATGTAAATACCATCAGGCAAATCACTGATGTCTGCTTTTATCAGATACTGACCGAGTAATAATTGTCTGTACATCCCCACATTTTTAAGCATCTGGCCGGTAACAGCATAGATTGAAACCGATATGTCGCTGGTATTCAGCAGAATAAACTGAATCTGTGCATTTTCAGAAACAGGATTAGGGGATATTTGAAATCTGGTTACATTTTCATGTTGAATAGGAATATCTTGCAACACAGTATCGCTCCATCCCGACAAAGTTGCCATCATCCACCAGAAGGCTTTGGCCAGCATGACAGAGCCTGTCCAGTTCGGATGACAGGAGGGGCCGGGTGGTTTTTCTCCGCACCAACCTGCAAAGGCCATTTCCCATCCGTAAGCATTCAATAATTTCTGATGATTTGAATCATGACACTGAATATCAGCAATATCAAATAAAACTTTATGGTTCTCTCTGACATAAGCACGGATTAGTTTATTTAATGTGTCGGTACAATGCTGTCCGGGTTGGGTAAGAGGAATGGTCGCCCAGATAAAAACCTGATCAGGATATTGATTTTCAAGTGATTCCATGCTGTCTCTCAGGCTTGACCATGCTTTACTCACCTCGGCATCACTGAATGGTTTTCCGCAAGGTATGGATAGTTCGTCCAGGCCGTCAAGATAACAATATTTAAAACCAAAAATATCATAACTATCTGCCTGAAGACGGGTTTCATTCATAAAATCAGTTATTTTCCCATACCATCCTGAATTGCCTCTGAGCTGAAAATGCCAGTTTCTTCTGTCATATTTATAGGGAGGGAAAGTTTTACAAACGGGAGGATTGCTTCGTGTACCCTGAAGACAGTTCAACCCGTTATCAATTGTAGTTCCGACAGATGCATGTCTGAACATCAGCTTTAAAGCGGCAATCTCAGGCAATAAACTATCGGGAATACTGTCAAATTTTTCAACTTCGAGATGCCCTGCAATAATTGGTCTTGCAATACTGGTTTTTTTGACGATTTCCTGTGAGAAACCGGAAAAGACAATAAAAATCACTGAAAAAAGTGTGAGAAGCAGGTTTTTCATACTATAGTTAATACTACCATTCATACTGTAGCGTCAGCTCAATCTGCAAATCCCAGAGAAAACTTTTGACAATCTTGGTAGCCGGAAACTGTTCCCCTGAAGTATAGGGTTTAAATGCTGTGGTTTCCTGCATTTTCTGGTCATTTTTACCTTCATCTTCATCATAATCCCAGATCTGAATCACATATTGTTTATCGGGGTCAAGTGAAGGAATATACGCAGCAAGCGGAACAAGTTCAAATACTTTATCTTCTGGTACATTATATTCGGACTTATGGTGTTTGTAAACTTCAGTTGTCCCTTGCATAATTTTGACATAAATATCAGGGCCGTCATTGTTATCCCATGGATTACCGCCATTGTTTCCGGGCCAGCCAAGAACCTTGAATTTTGTAATTTTAACTGCTTTAGGTTTAATTTCAGCCTGACAGAGGTCACCGGTATAACCCTGTTTACAGTTGCATGTTCCGTCAACGCAGGTGCCACCATGCAGGCAGACTATACCTTCACATTTATCTTTTCCGCAGTTTTGAATGGCAACAAATGTAAAAATACCAATCAGTACGACCAGAAAGTATCCTATATTTTTCATTTTCTTAAAAATTTTGAGGTTTAAAACAATTGCTAAGGTACGAAAAAAACAAAATTGTTAATTTTTGTCTTTTGCTTTCTTCAACTGATAAAATCCCAGTCCGCCAAGGGCAAGTCCCGAAACGGCCATCACCTGACCAGTGGCCAGAAATTGTCCCCGCTTATGTTCACGTATTCCGGGAGCATTCGACAACGCCATCACACCAACTCCTCCCACTAACAGAGCTGCTCCACCACCTATTAATAAAAATGCTTTTTTTACATCCTCATCAGGAGGGACATCCATTTCTGTTTTAACCTCGTTGAACTTCGACATGATCAGTTTATTGCTGGTCTCAATGTTTTCGACTTCTTTGAAGGGAATTTTGTAGTTTGTCAGGCTTCCATCGTTTGCCTCAATGCGGTATGAGATTTCTTTTTTATCTATATTGGTGATGGTACAATCAATGGGTTTTTTGCCTTTAGGAAAGATTTTGTCCATATTCTGACCAAAGGAAAAAAACGAAGTTAAACAGCAAATAATCGATAAAGTAATGATTTTCATGGTGAAATTACGTTTATATAATAAGGATTAACCTACTACAAAGATAAGCTAAAAAAACAATATGCTAAAAAACAGGCAGGTATTAATAGGCTTGGATAATTTACAGTAAATCAGGTAAAAAAAATTTTTCAGGGATTTGTTTAAATGAAAAATCTTATTTTTGCAGCCGGAAATTTTTGTTTAACCGATTAAAAAACAATAGCTCGTGATTAAAACTGACGTAATTGCTCAAATCTCCAAGAAAACAGGATTGGAAAAGAGAGATGTAAAAGAAATGCTTGAAGTATTTTTTGAAGTTGTAAAAGACTCCCTTCTTGAAGGAGACAGTGTTTATTTCAGAGGGTTTGGAAGCTTTACCCTCAAGAAAAGAGCACAGAAGATTGGCCGTAATATTACAAAAAATACTGCCATTGTCGTTCCTGAGCACTACATTCCTTATTTTAAACCTGCAAAGGAATTTACCCAGAAAATAAAAGCAAAGAAATAACTTTCTGAGCTTAATTAAAATATCGGCAGTTTTCATCAGACTGTCGTGTTGTTGATTTGTGGAGATGGAATTTTATTAAATAGATAGATATGCCAAGTGGTAAAAAAAGAAAAAGACATAAGATAGCTACGCACAAGCGTAAAAAGAGATTGAGGAAGAACCGTCATAAGAAGAAGAAGTAAACTCAAAGGTTAAGCACAACAATTGTTTTCCTGCACGGGTTTTGTTTAAGCAATTTTGCTTTAAATAAAACGGTATTTTGAAAAGAAACCTGATTATACAATCATCTTTAACTGGTTTGGACATCGCATTACTTGAAGATGACAAACTGGTTGAATTTCATCAGGATGTTGCTAACCAGGAATATATGGTTGGCGACATTTATCTCGGAAGAGTCAAAAAGATTTTGCCGGGACTCAATGCCTGTTTTATTGACATCGGCCATGAAAAAAATGCTTTCCTTCATTATCATGATCTCGGGCCGGACATATTGAATTTCAATGAGTTTACTCAAAAAGCCATTAATTCAAAAAGTGTTGGTGAAGACATTTCTGAATTCAAAAGGCATCCGGAAATAGATAAAAATGGCTCTATTCAGGATGTATTAAAAGCAGATGAACCCATTGTCGTTCAGATTGTTAAGGAACCTATTTCTACAAAAGGACATCGGTTGACATCCCAAATAACCCTTACCGGACGCTTTTTCGTATTAATCCCCTTCTCAAACGGTCTGTCTGTTTCAAAAAGAATTCATGAACCTCATGAGAAAAAAAGACTTCAGAATGTTTTTCAAAAAATAAAACCTGAAAACTTTGGCCTGATCATTCGTACTGCTGCTGAGAATCAGGAGTTAAGACTTCTTGAAAGAGATTTTTATCATGTTTATGGCAAATGGCAGGAAATTGTCAGAAATCTCAGCCAAAACAAGCTGAAACTCCTTGGCGAAGAAAACAAAGCCATGTCGATTCTCAGGGAAATGCTCAATGATACTTTTGATTCGATTATTGTTGATAATAAACAGACATACAATCAGTTATATCAGTACCTTGAGAAAATATCACCGGATAGTAAAAACATTTTAAAGCTCAACAGTGATATTGTTCCCCTGTTTGAACAATATAAAATTGACAGGCAGATTAAGTCACTCTTCGGGAAAATAGTCAATTTCGGGAAAGGCTCCTATCTCGTCATTGAACATACCGAAGCCATGACTGTCATCGACATTAACAGCGGTACCAAAACGGCAAAAGAAACCGACAGAGAGGAAAATGTTTTACATGTCAACATGGAAGCCGCTGAGGAAATTGCCCGTCAGTTGAGGCTTCGTGATATCGGGGGATTGATCATCGTTGATTTTATTGATATGCGTTCGGCTGAAAATCAGCGTCTTCTGCTCGAACACATGAAAAACCAGATGAAAAAGGACAAAACAAAACATGTTTGTCTGCCACTGAGTAAATTTGGTTTGATGGAAATAACCCGCGAACGGGTAAGGCCTGTAGTGGATCTGGCTTCTCATGAAACATGTCCGGTTTGTCGCGGGACAGGACAGGTAAAGCCTACTACGCTTATCATTGATGATATCGAACATAGCCTGAACTTTATTTGCAGTGAATTGAAAATCAGATATATTGTTCTTAAAGTTCATCCGTTCATCGCTTCCTACCTGAAAAGAGGTTTACTCTCAAAGCGCCTTCAATGGGTGATGAAATACAAATCATGGATTTCTGTCATTACCTCTGCCAACATGCATCTTCTTGACTATAAGTTTCTTGACAGAAAAGGCAGAGATATTCTGGAGGAATATTAATAGTTAAATTTCTGAAGTAAATTTTCTCCCCGATTCCTCAGAATCATTAAATTTGATACCTGCCAAAATCTTAAAATGAAAGTCATCAGGTATTCTTTATGCAGTAATTTATACAGGAAACTCTTGATTTTTCAAATCATTTCTTTGGTCTCCCTCAAGCTGCAGGCCTCTGACATCCTGGGTTCTGATTTAAGTTGGATTTCAGCAGGAAAAGACAGTATCATCATCTCCTGCGACCTGTATGCCGATTGCCGTACCAGCATGCCCACCCAGATAGTGATGACTTTCAGGTATTTGGCTACTTCTGCTTTCATCCGGCAGGAGGTTTTCAGCCTGAAAGGCTCAACAGATATTACTGCTGCCTGTGCCGGGCAATGTACCAAATGTATGACCGGCTGCAGCTCTTTCGGATACGGCATTAAAAAGCTGACTTTTACAAAGCTTGTCGTTTTTTCCAACCTGCAGGATTGTGAAATACTTTTTTATCCCAATGCTCAGACACGCCCTTATTCCATCAATACAGGCCCGGGAGGGCAGGGTTTTTACACTTATGCTATTCTGAATCATTGTGTTGCTGACAGTAATCGTTCTCCCATTTTTACTTTGCCACCTGCATTGGTTTGCTGTGCGACCAGTGATGTGGTTTTTGATCCGGGAACCCTCAACCCGGCTGTTGATTCTCTTGTTTTTTCACTGGTGAAACCCTTGAGTGATTCGGCTAATTTCTGCACTTTTTCAGGTCAGTTCAGCTACGAAAAACCTCTTGAATTTTTAGGATTTCCTGATAAAAACCTCAATTTTCCGCAAGGTTTTCATCTCGACACTGAAACAGGAATTGTTACTTTCAGGCCTATGAAAACAGGTGAAAGTATTTTTTCAGTCAGGGTTGAAATTTTCAGGAATGGAGTGAAAATTGGCGAAACCAGAAGAGAATACGGGGTGATTTCACTTAGCTGTCCACTGAATAATTTTCCTTTGATTTCAGGACAAACCCTGGTTTCGGCTTGTGTCGGCAGTACCTTCCGGTTATCGTTTCAAACATCGGATATTGATTATGACGACACCGTCTCTTTACAATGCATTCATCAGCTCAGTAATGTTTCATGGACTTCAAACAATGGACAGACAAGGCTCCCGTCAGGAAATTTAATATGGACACCCTCAACAGCAGATATGCTTAAAAATCCTCATGTTTTATACATCCTGGCCAAAGACAACAATTGTCCTTTAGGTGCTCAGACTGCCAGAAAAGTTGTGCTCTATGTATGGCCTGATACGATAAAGTCGGATATTTCTGTTACCAAATATGATTGCGGAACTTATTCATTTTCTGCCAAACCCCTGAATGTGGGGAAGAAAAACTACCATTCAGAATGGTATTACGGTGGGCATTTGATTTCTTCTCTTGATTCTTTTAACTTTAAATTTAAAAAGCCCGGGAATTATACTGTCGAGTACAGACTGCTGGCCGACAGTAGTTGTGCTTCTCCAAAACTTATTGTTTTTCAAACAGATACATTTATTTATACAGAACTTCCTGCCGACACCCATCTTTGTTTTGGCGACAGCATGACCATCATTCCAAAAGTGTTTTTCCCTTCAGGAAGAGTCAGCTATCTGTGGAGTAATAATGATACGGCTTCTGAAATAAGTACTGGCGTTGTAACCAATAATACGACTTACTGGGTTACTGTTACTGACTCGTTTTGTTCCTCCACCGACAGTATTGACGTTTATGCCGGTGATTTTATCTTTTTTTATACCATACCTGATTTATGTGAAAATGAAGACTCCCTCGACCTCGATCAGTTTGTTAGCCCGAAAGGTGGAAAATGGTCATGTTCAGATAATAAATTTCTGAAGGGGCATCATGTCTATCCTTCAAAAGCAGGACAGGGAAGCTATCTGTTGAAATATGAGGTGATTGACCCTGCATCCTCCTGTTATTCAGTTGATTCTGTTTGGGTTCAAGTCAATTCTGTACCAACGGTATCGACCCTTAAAATACCTCCCCTTTGCCGCAACAGCCCTCCACTCGATCTTTCTTTATACGGATTCCCTGCCGGGGGTGAATGGAGTTGCAATGTGTCTTCCGCTGAAAAAAATAATATTCTTTATCCCGATAAACTTTACTGGGGGAATTATAAACTTTATTATACCGTTTACAATCAGTACGGTTGTTCAAATACGGATACACAGTCCTTTAATGTGAATAATACCGTAAATATGACATTGAATACGGAAGATTCAAAAACATCTTATTGCAGCGACCATGCAAAAATAAAACTGATTGCTACCCCTTCCGGAGGAAACTTTCTTTCGTCTCCATCATGGATAGTAGATTCATGCTATCTCAATCCGGCAGCTATTTCATCCGATTCTTTTAAAACAGTATCAGTCATCTACCATTACAAACATTCTTCCGGCTGTGAGGTTGAAAAAAGTTTGAATATCAATATATTGCATCATCCGGAAATCGCTTTGGACAAAAGCCACCCTGCATCCTGCACCGATACTGTCTTATTACATGCCATCAACCGTTATTCTTCAGGTGTGGAATGGACCCCAGTTTCGGGAGAAGCTTCAGGAAAAAGCTCGGACAGGTTTTTTCCATACCTTTACTACTACAGAAATCAACAGGACATCGACAGGGGATATTTTAAAATCTCTGCCAAAACTCTCGTTCAGAGTAACTTATGTGCAGCAAGGTCAGATACCTTAAAAATGATGTTTTATTCAGGTCCGGCAGTTTCTTTTTCAATGTCCGATACCCTTGTTTTTGTTGATTCTCCCGTTTATTTCCAAGACATGACGGTTTCTCCCTTTTATCCCATTAAATCGTGGAATTGGCAATTTGGGGACGGAGGACAGTCAAATTCTCAGAACCCCGTTCATTATTATTCACATGAAGGCGAATTTTCTGTTTCCCTCAGTGTTGCGGATCAGAACGATTGTGACGGATTTGCATCAAATAAAATTAAGGTTAAGAAATTTGGCAATCTGACAGACCATCAAGCAGCCTTTGACAGGCTAAAGGTTGTTTATTCATCCGACAGGCTGTTGCTCATCGAAATTCCACCATCTGTTCAGGTTTCAGCAGTCAGGTTAATCAATGTACTGGGACAAGAGCTAATTATCCCTGAAATGATGAATAACAGGTTAATTATCAAGAAGGAAGGACTGCAAAGAGGATGTTACTTTTTAGTGGTAACCGATGATTCCGGAAGGAGTGAAACCCTTAAGTTAATTTTTTAAAAATCTCTTCTTCTCAGGTTGAGGAATGCTTTGTCTGACAATTCAAGATTACTGACCAATATCTGCTGCATGGCTTCCGCCTGAAAATAGGCGAAGTCAGTAATATTTTCAATTTTGGCTTTTTCATCTGAGATATAGTTGGCAGGAATAAGCAATAATTTGATGGTAGTAAATGTGATAAATCCTGCACGGAGGAATTGTCTGATCATAGCAAATTCTATTTGAATTATTGTTTAATTCCCTTTTAGGAGGAAAAGAAACTTTCCTCTTTTTATTTAGAAGAATATCAATGAGTTGTAAAAAATGTTTAAAAACACATTTTTCAGAATGAGGAAAAAATTTTTAAAGTTAAGAAAGTAAATATATTTGCTTTTCGAAACACTTCAGGGTTAATGACTGTAATTTACGTTTTAATCGGGTTAAGTTTGGCTATTGCATTGGGATTTTTAATCGCATTTATCTGGAGTGTGAGGTCGGGGCAATATGATGATGATTATTCTCCCTCAGTCAGGATTTTATTTGAAGATGAAAACGAAAACAAAAAAGAAGATTGAATATGGAACAGCAGACATTTTATTACAACAACCGGATTGTAAGATTATTTTCGATAGCCACTATTGTTTGGGGGGTTGTCGGAATGCTCGTTGGCATACTGATCGCTCTTCAGCTGGCTTTTCCGGCTTTGAACTTCGGTATTGATTTTCTGAGTTATGGAAGGCTAAGGCCTGTTCATACCAATGCAGTTATTTTTGCTTTTGTCGGAAATGCAATTTTTGCAGGCTTGTATTATTCGATGCAACGCTTACTCAAAGCACGGGTTTTTAATGATACACTGGCATACATAAACTTCTGGGGATGGCAGATAATTATTGTTTTAGCTGCCGTAACCCTTGCGCTGGGTTATACCACTACCAAGGAATATGCAGAGCTTGAATGGCCTATTGATATACTGATTGCCGTTGTTTGGGTAGTTTATTGCATCAACCTGTTTGGTACCATTGCCAAACGCAGGGTAAAACACCTGTATGTTTCCATCTGGTTTTACATTGCAACGGTGATTACAATTGCCATGCTCCATATTTTTAATTCTTTGGAAATTCCTGTCAGCCTGCTGAAAAGTTATTCTGTATATGCCGGTGTTCAGGATGCCATTGTTCAATGGTGGTATGGACACAATGCCGTTGCCTTTTTCCTGACCACTCCTTTTCTGGGACTGATGTATTACTATTTGCCGAAAGCCGCCAACAGGCCTGTTTACTCTTACCGTCTGTCTGTTCTTCATTTCTGGTCACTCATATTTTTATATATCTGGGCAGGCCCTCATCATTTATTATATCAGGCCGTTCCCGACTGGGTTCAGTCGCTGGGAGTAGTCTTTTCCATTATGTTGATTGCTCCTTCATGGGGAGGGATGGTCAACGGATTGATGACACTCAGGGGAGCATGGGATAAAGTCCGTGACAGCGCTATCCTTAAATTTTACGTAGTGGGTGTTACTGCTTATGGAATGTCAACCCTTGAAGGGCCGGTACTTTCTCTTAAAAATGTCAATGCTATCAGCCATTTTACAGACTGGACGGTTGGACATGCCCATGTAGGCGCCCTCGCCTGGAACGGTTTTCTGACTTTCGGTATGCTTTACTGGCTTTTCCCAAGAATATTCAGAACAAAGCTTTTCTCAGAAAAACTTGCCAATATTCATTTCTGGCTCGGTACACTCGGAATTTTGTTTTATGCCATTCCGCTTTACTGGTCGGCTTTTACACAGACTTTGATGTGGAAACAATTTACAGAAGACGGTATGCTGATGTATCCTAACTTTCTCGAAACTGTTACCCGTCTGATTCCCATGTATATTACACGCGCTATTGGCGGTTCCCTGTATTTTAGCGGAGTAGTCATTCTGATTTACAATCTGTATAAAACGGCTAAGCAGGGCTCTTTCCTTGCCGAAGAAGCCGACAGTGCCCCTGCACTGGTAAAGCAAAAGCATAATGGTGAAAAAGGACACAGTTGGCTGGAAAGCAAACCGGTACGCTTTTCTGTTATTGCCTTTATTGCAGTAGCTATTGGCGGTTTGATACAGATTTTACCCGTTATTTTCATCAAATCAAATGTTCCGACTATTGAAAGTGTCAAACCATACACCCCGCTCGAACTGCAGGGTCGCGATGTTTATATTGCCAATGGATGTGCTACTTGTCATACCCAAATTGTCAGGCCGTTCAGGTCTGAGACTGAACGATACGGAGAATATTCCAAAGTCGGAGAATTTGTTTACGATCATCCCTTTTTATGGGGTTCAAAGAGGAATGGCCCCGATCTGGCAAGGGCAGGTGTAACCACCGGAAAAATGTATAAAACAGCGGCCTGGCACTACAATCATTTCCTTGATCCGAAAAATATTGACAAGCAGTCGATTATGCCAAAATACCCCTGGCTGATTTCCAGAGATATTGATACTTCCTCCACGCCTAAAAAAATAAGAGTCATGCAAAAACTGGGTGTTCCTTACCCGGATGGTTACGATAGAATTGCCAATGCTGACCTGATGAAGCAGGCTCAGGAAATTGTGAACGACCTGAAAAATAATAACATTAATGTTGAACCCACCCGTCAGGTTATTGCATTGATTGCTTACCTGCACCGTTTAGGAAGAGATATTTCGGTGGCTCAGAAAACAGAAACCAAGAAACTTAGTTTCCCGGGGCCAGTCAGCCGTGAAGCAGCCGTAATGGAAGCCGGTAAATCTGTTTTTATCAAAAACTGTGTTGCCTGTCATGGTCAGAATGGGGAAGGTAACAACATAGGCCCCAACCTCACCGATAATTTCTTTCTGCATGGCGGGAGCAATGACGACATTTACACCGTCATCAGCGAGGGAGTACCGGCCAAAGGCATGCAGGCATGGAAGTTTTTACTCTCTGCCGATGACCTGAATAAAGTTACCAATTACGTCATCAACCTGATCGGGACAAATCCCCCGAATGCCAAAGCCCCACAGGGTGAAGAATTTGTAAGAAAATAATGACCTGAATATGGGAATGTTAAGCCGTTTTGTGGAAGGAATTGACGGACATATTATCCTGTCTGTCATCTCCTTGCTTTTATTCTTTGCCGTATTTATCGGTGCCATCATCTGGGTACTACGGCTGGATAAAAATTATCGCTCAAAAATGAAAAACTTTCCAATTGAAGAAGATAAAAAAGATTAGCTATGGAAAATAATCATGAATTAAACCAGAACAATCAGCTTGATATTTATGATGATGAAAGAGAAAAACTTAAAATGAATGAATTTGATGGGATAAAAGAGCTGAACAATCCGCCACCTCCCTGGTTAATGGCCTTGTTCTATATCACTATCGTTTTTTCCGCTTTTTATCTGGTCATATATCATGTAACCAAAGCACTGCCTCTGCAGGATCAGGAATATCTGAATGAGTTGGCAAAGGCTGAAAAGAAAAAAGAAAAAGCGGGTATTGCCGATGTCAAACCGGCTGAGATGATTACCTTCACTGATGCAGCCAGCCTTGCTGAAGGGAAGGAATTATTTACAAAGTTTACCTGTGTTACCTGTCATGGACAGAAAGGCGAAGGAATGGTCGGCCCCAACCTGACAGATGAATACTGGATTTATGGAAACAAAATTGAAAACCTCTACGAAATCATATCCAATGGCAACATTACCAAGGGGATGACACCTTTTAAAGATCAGATGAACAGGGAGCAGATATTAAAAACAGCCAGTTATGTTCTAAGCCTGAAGGGTACAAATCCTCCGAATGCCAAAGCCCCACAGGGAGAAAAGGTTGAGTAATAACTTCTATTTATAAAATGCAGAAAATCATCAGCTTTTCGACAACTGAAAGGGAAAAACTGTATGATATAACAGCTGAGGTTGAAAAAATTGTCAGCTTAAGCGGAGTGAAGGAAGGGATGGTCCACATATATGCCCAGGGAGCAACCGCAGCCATCATGATTCAGGAAAACTGGGATGAATCTGTTCAGAAAGATGTTATTCATCTCTTACGAAAACTAATTCCGAAAGGCATCTGGTTGCACGATAATCAGGATGGTAACGGAGATGCTCACCTGAAGGCCGGATTAGTCGGCCCTTCCGAGATAGTGCCTGTTATCAATGGAAAATTGGGATTAAGTACCTGGCAGAATATTTTTTTCTGCGAATTTGACGGTCCGAGAAAAGACAGGAGAGTGGTGGTAACCGTAACGGATTCATCGGCATCAGTTTTCTGAGAACAAATGGCTGAAATAACATTAAAAAACCTCCAAATCTAATTCTTTTCTTATTTTTTCAAGCTCCTGTTTTGCAGCATCCATTGTGGCTGATTTTTGAACAGGCATCATCTCTTTGCCATTTTCATCATAAAGAATTATTCTGTAATCCCGATTGTCAACATCAAGGGTCCGGTTTGTCTGACTGTATGCACGCCATACTTTGTCTGATTTTTTAATGCTTAGCTTCATGCCTGGTGTAATTTCCATCCAATGTCCGGCAGGTATGATACCCAAAATATGGGTGGAATATTTAATTTTCTTTTTTTCAAAATCAACCATGGTGAAGGTGGAGGTAAACCCAACGAATGCTCCCAATACAAGCAGAATCAAGCCACTTAAAGAGAAAAAGCTGATAATCAATCCGGCAAGGAATAATAATAAACCCGCTGAATGGCCTGCAGGGCCAAAGACCTGATCAAGTTTGTATTTTTTCACGATTTTAATTGATGTTTATTTCTGAACAAAAGTACCTGATATTTTTCTGTAGTCAAAATCAATAATTTATACAGGGTAATTAGTAGTCAAATATTTTTACGAACTACCTGAAACTTACACAATCTGACAAGTTCCCTGCTACGAACCTGCAACAAATTGGAGACGGCAAATGACACAAATATTTACCAAAAGCCTGAATTACTCCTCCTGTAGTTGCTGGGCATCAAAGAGTTTTTTGTAAATGCCTTTTTTTCGGAGCAACTGGCTATGAGTACCGCTTTCCATAATGCATCCTTTGTCGAGGACAATTATCAGGTCAGCGTTCCGGATGGTGCTGAGACGATGGGCAATGATGATACTTGTACGGTTTTTCATCAGCTTGTTGATGGCTTCCTGTACCAGCATTTCTGATACGGTATCGAGAGAGGAAGTGGCTTCATCAAGAACCAGAATAGGTGGATTTTTCAGGATAGCCCTGGCAATGCTGATGCGTTGCCGCTGCCCGCCCGACATCAGCATACCACGGTCGCCAACATTGGTCTGGTAACCTTCCGGAAATTCCATGATAAAATCGTGCGCATTTGCGGCTTTGGCTGCTGCCACGACATCTTCTTCCTTCACATTTTCAAGCCCGAAGGCTATATTGTTGAAAAAAGTATCATTAAATAAAATAGGTTCCTGGGTTACGATTGCCATGAGTGAACGCAGGTTCTGAAGGGTCATATCGCGTATGTCGATACCATCAATGGTGATTCGCCCCGACTTTACATCATAAAACCTGAACAGCAACTCAACCAGTGTGGTTTTTCCACTGCCTGATTCCCCCACAATAGCCACCGATTGTCCTTTTTCGATGCAAAGATTGATTTGGTCCAGTACCAGCGTTGTATTGTAGGCAAAGCTGACATTTTCGTAACGTATTTCTTTTTCAAAAGAACTGAGGGGAACGGGATGGTCAGGGTTTTTTATCAACAGGGGCGAGTCATAGAGTTTAAAGAGTCGTTCTGCCGAGGCAACGCCTTTCATGATATTGCTGTAAGCAGTTGTCAGGTTTTTTGACGGTGAAATAATCTGCTGAAAATAAAAGACAAAGGTTATGATGGTGGCGGCTTCAATTTTTCCTGTAAATACCAGTTGTCCGCCAAACCAGAGAAAGATACCAATCGTAATAACGCCAAATACTTCAGAAATGACGGGTATGAGGTTGATCCGGTGAAACTGCCGCCTGGCAAAAGCAGAATACCGGTTGTTGTAATGTTTGAAAACATTGATAACATAATGCTCTGCCCTGAAGGCCTTTACTACCCGGACGCCAGAGGTAAATTCATCAACCACACTCATGATCCATGACAACATGTTTTGTGTACGTAATGAATTCCTTTTCAGCGACTTGCCAATGGAAGTAATCAGAATGGCTGCAAGGGGTAAAAGAACAAACACCAGTAAAGTGAGTTGTATGGAAGATATGAGCATGACGGAAAGGAATGCAATAATGGTAAAAGGTTCGCGGATAATGGTCTGAAAAGAAACCACGATAGAGTTTTCAATTTCCTGAACGTCAGAGGTGAGGCGTGTCATGATGTCTCCTTTACGCTCTCCTTCAAAATAGGAAATCTGCAACCAACTGACCTTTTCAAAAACGGTACTGCGAAGATCGCGTATGACTTTTGTCCTGACATTGGCCATGTAATAGGCAGACAGGTATCTGAAAATGTTTCCTATTATATTAATAGATACAATCAGCATTAAAGAAAACAGGAGGGCAGGCTGCCGGTTACCTCCATGTTCATGAATCCTTCTGACGATTTCATCGGTAATATAGCCAAAAATATTGATATTGCTTATTTTTGAGCGGATAATGGAGTTTACAGGTTCATCCTTGAAAATCAGATTAATAACCGGCTCTATCAGCGCAATGGAAGACACAAGCAGGACGATGGAAATGGCAACAAAGAATATATGCAGAATCACCTCACGGTAATAAGGTTTGATAAAACGTATTATTCGCCAATAAGTCTTCAATAGGGCTGTTTATTCAACAGGCAAATCTAAACAGAGTGAATGAATTTAGGCTCATTCAGATGTTTTTATCTTAAATGATTTACCCGGATGAATAAATAATTACGATTTTTGCAGATACAAAGACTTAATTTTGCAGCCATGACAAACAGACGTCTTGATAAATTTTCCCGCCTGATGCTAAAGGAATTGGGTTATATTTTTCTGAATGAAGGGAAAAAACTTTTTGGAAATGCTATGATTGGTGTTACAAGAGCTATTGTCAGCCCTGATCTGGGTTATGTAAAGGTATATATAAACTTTCTGAACGTTGAGGACAAGGAAAAAATGATAGAAACTGTCAGGGAAAACACCAAAGAACTCAGAATGATGCTGGCTCACCGGATCAGAAATGAAGTCAGAAGAGTGCCGGAACTGGCATTTTTTTATGACGACTCACTTGATTATGCGGAAAAAATGGATGAAATTTTTAAAAAACTCAATCAGTCAGAGGATAAAAAAGAGGAATAGAGATGCATTATGAACCTATCAAACACCGTATTGACGGCATCATTTCAGCTTCACCTGTATTAAAAAAGATATTTTTCAGGTTAATTGACCTGTATTTACTCAGAACCTGGCATATCCACAGAGAGTTAAGGAAGTTTTTATCAAATCACGATGAAAAAACTGAAATGCTGGATGCCGGAGCAGGTTTTGGCCAATACAGCTGGTATGTTTCGCGTAAGAAGAAAAACATTGACATCACAGCCATTGACATCAGCCAGAGCCATGTCGATAAAGCCAATGTGTTTTTTAGCCAGATCGGGAAGAACAACATTGTTTGCAGTCAGGCCGACCTGACCACATTTATTAAACCTGATACTTACCACCTGATTTTATCGGTTGATGTCATGGAACATATTCTTGACGACAGGCAGGTGTTTTCCAACTTTTATACTTCCCTGAAGCAGGGAGGTATGTTGCTGGTTTCAACCCCTTCCGACAAGGGCGGCTCTGATGTCCACGATCACGAAGATGCTTCTTTTATTGATGAGCATGTCAGAGACGGATACAGTTTTGAAGATATTACTGAAAAGCTGCATTCAGCGGGTTTTTCCAAGGTCGAATGCCGCTATACCTATGGATGGCCCGGAAAAATTTCATGGAAACTTCTGATGAAAATTCCGGTTACTCTAATAAACAAGAGTAAATTAAGTCTTGTTATTCTGCCTTTTTACCTGATAATCGTATTCTTTCCGGCCATGTTCCTCAACTATCTGGATGTTAAGTTGAAACATGAAACCGGCACCGGTTTGATCGTAAAAGCATGGAAATAATAAAGGATGAACCTGCCTTTACATATTGCATGGAGGTATTTTTATTCTAAAAAGTCAATCAACGCCATTAATTGGATTTCGAGAATTTCGCAGGCAGGCATCACCATTGGTACCATGGCTCTGATAATTGTTTTGTCTGTGTTTAACGGTTTTGAACAGGTTATACTTAGCCTTTACAATAGTTTTGACCCTGATTTTAAAATAGTACCCCTGAGCGGAAAATATTTTCAGCTCGATAATGACGACATTATCAAAATCAGGCAAATGGAGGGTATTGTCAGTCTGTCGCAGGTTATTGAGGAAAATGCTTTAATCAAGTATCAGGACAATCAGACCATTGCCACGCTTAAGGGCATGAGTGAGGATTTTTTAATGGCTACCGGGCTCGACAGCATGATAGTAGCCGGAGACCCTTTTCTTGAAGATAATGATAATTATTATGCCGTCATTGGTGCTGGAGTGGCTTCCAAACTGGGCATGAATACGTTTAGCCAGTCTTCATATCTGCAGATTTTTTTCCCTAACCGTAAACAACCTTCTGTTTTTTCAACCACTCCGGGAAGTCTTTTCAAACAGCTGAATATTGTTCCTTCCGGGATTTTTCAGGTTCAGCAGGATTTTGATGAAAAATATCTCATAGTTCCTCTGGCTTTCATCCGTGAACTGGTTCGACAACCCGAAAAATATACTTCCATAGAATTGATTGTCAGCCAGAATACAGATAAGAAAGCTGTTGAAAAACAACTGGATGAATTATTGACAGGAAAAGCCGTTGTTCAGAACCGGATGGAACAGCACAAGTGGCTGTACAACATCATGCGTTCAGAAAAATTTGTAGTGTACCTTATTTTATCCTTCATACTGATTATTGCAGGCTTCAATCTCATCGGAAGTCTTATTATGCTTTCCATTGAAAAAAAGAAAGATATGATGATTCTCAACAGCATGGGACTGGATAAAAAGAGCATCTACAGGGTTTTTTTCTATGAAGGCATGTTTTTGTCGTTGTTCAGTGCTGTTGCAGGATTGTTGTTGGGTACGCTTGTCTGCCTGATTCAGATGAAGTTTGGAATCATTAAGCTGGCACAGGGAACCACATTTGTCATTGATGCTTATCCGGTTGCCCTCAAGTGGATGGATTTTTTATGGGTATTTATTACTGTAGTGTTTCTTGGTTTTTTGTCTTCTTATTTCCCTGCAAAGGTTGCTCTTAAAAATCTCTCCCTCGAAGATCTGAATCAATAAAAAAAATTTAAAGCTTAAAATATTTTACTTAACTTGCAGGACTTTAAAACAATTAAAATCAAAAGCTATGAATAAGTTTTTTAGTACCCTGATTTTCCTCGTTTCATTTTGCTTCGTTTCTGTGGCACAATGGACACAATTGAACAGCACTGACCTGGAAGAAAGCAATATCAGAACATTGATCAAATCAGGTTCGGTAGTAATAGGTTACGATGATGGAGGAAGTGGGATTTTCAGATCCACCGATAACGGTAAAAACTGGTCTTACGCTGGATATGGACTTGATTCATTAGGCGGTGAAATCAGGGGACATGGTGTTTTGGGTAGCAATATTTATCTATTGGTACATAATGAATACAGCGACCAAATTTATAAATCATCCAACAATGGCCTCAGCTGGAGCAGGGTTTATCCGGTTGGTTTGCCGCAAAGCAATACTTTTGGTATTACAGGAATAGGCTCTGCCAACAATAAACTCTTTCTCTTTATCAGAAGCTGGAATTATAACGACAGTCTGTTTATTTATTATTCATCAGACGGTATAAACTTTACCAAAGGTGTGTTAGCTGCCGTAAACTCAAGTCATGACGTAAGAATTGCAGGGCATAATACGTCAAAAGTTTTTTACAGTATTGATAACATGGCATTTTATACCACAAACGGAACTGCTTTCGATACCATCCGGGCAACAGGTATGTCAGGCGATTTTGGTTCATTTTCATGGTCTTTCAGTTCAGAAACATCAGGCAATTATATCTATTACATCGACAACAACAACGTATTGACCTATGATTTTGTCAATAAAAAATGGAATAAAATTGCCGGCAATATACCAGTTACCCAAAGTCCAAACAACATAGTAGCAGCTGAAAACATTGTCTTTCTGTCCACAGTTCAGTTTGTACCCACAGTAGCTATTTA
>JAAYUY010000159.1 GCA_012517435.1 Sphingobacteriales bacterium
GAACCGGGAGAAGACGGTAATACGGCTTACTGGAGAGATCAAAATCAGGTACATCATGTCCCGAAACGCAGCTTAAGAGACCTTATCATCAATTAACATGGATACTTTCAGAGAAGAAATCCTGTTAAAACTCCAGACAGTCAGAAAAAGCCTCCTGCTGAAAATGATTGATGAAATAAAGGACGATCCTGCAAGGCTCAGGGTTTGGGTGGATGTTGCCTTGTCAGATATACCAAAAATCAGTTATCACGCCTGCTGGGGATTGCTTTACCTGAGCCAACGCTTTCCCGGAATACCAGAGCCTTATACTGATCGTATTATTGACAAATTGACGAATACTTCTTCAGACAGTCAGCTGGCTACTTTACTCAGTGTGCTTTATTTTACTGATTTTGATACTAGTAAATTATCAGGGAGTATAGACTTTATCAGCCATCTATTATTTCACGAAAAGAAGCAAACCTTTATAAAAACTTATTCTCTCCGACTGCTTTATAAAATCGGGGACAAACTGCCGGAGTTCAGGGAAGAAATTGCTGAAATCATGAAATTAACCTCTGAGTTTTCTGATAAAAGCTATCTGAAGAAAAAGGCTTATGATTACTGTAAACGACTGAGCAGAAAACGATAATCTAATCTTTTTTAACACTTAATTGCTGCGTAAATTTCTGACTGCCGAGTTCTGCAGTAACAATATATGACCCATTTGGCATACGGTCAGTAAAGTATTCGATTCTTAATTCTTTTTCAAGAATATCATTGTAAAGTTCATCGATAAGCATTCCTTTAGAATCATAAATACGGAGAACCAGTTTATCGGGTTTTTCAGTCTGAACGAAAATGGTAAAAACAGTTTTTGCGGGTGAGGGAAAAACATTCAGAAAAGAAGCATTTTCTTTTACATCCATGCCTGCACCCTTATCAATCCAGGAGGTAATTTTAGGAGCAAGCGGGCTTGCCTGTGGCGACAAATAGTCATAAAATGACCCGTCTTCATTGATGAGAAACTTCTGGAAATTCCATGATACAGGTGCATCTTTCACCCCATTTTGCGATTTTTGTGTCAGCCACGCGTATAAAGGATGAATATTGCTGCCGGTTACACTGATTTTCGACATCATTGGAAATGTTACATGATAATTGCTTTGGCAAAAATCGAGTATTTCATTGTCGTTCCCGGGTTCCTGACCTGCAAAATCATTAGACGGGAAGCCTATGATGACAAAACCCCTGTCTTTATAATTTTCATACAATTGCTGCAGATCGGCATACTGTGGGGTATAACCGCAATATGAAGCAGTGTTGACGACCAATATTTTTCTTCCTTTGAAAATTTTCAGGTCAACAGAATCTCCCACAATGTTTTTCACCTTAAAGTCAAAGAAATTTTTTGACTGGGGAAAAACTAACTGGGTGGTCATTAAATAAATAACAAAGCCAAGGATTTTTTTCATGGTTTAATACGTTCGAGTTCAACAGTAAAATGACGCATCAGGGGAGCTTCATAAACGATTTTAAAACCATGTTTTATTTCATTTCTTCTTTCATAAACATTTGCCAGTGCACAGGCTACATATTCAATATGATTGTTGGTATAAACCCTTCGGGGGATGGCCATGCGCAGAAATTCCAGTTTAGGATAACGGTTCATACGGGTAATGGGGTCTCTGTCTGCAAGTAATGTTCCAATTTCGACAGCCCTGACGCCACTTTCGAGGTATAATTCAACCCCCATGAGTTGTGCAGGATATTCTTCCTGAGGAATATGCGGATAAAACTTAAGTGCATCAACAAAAACAGCATGTCCGCCAATTGGTTTCTGAACAGCAATTCCAAATTCTTCTAACCTTTTACCAAGATATTCAACCTGACCTATTCTGGCTTCCAGATACCGAAAATCTGTTCCCTCCAGTAAACCCTGTGCAATAGCATTCATATCTCTGCCAGCCAGTCCTCCGTATGTGATATAGCCTTCATAAATGATATTCAGATTACAGGTCTTTTTGTAAAGTTCTTCATCATTCATGGCAATAAAGCCTCCGATATTTACGATGGCGTCTTTTTTGGCACTCATGGTCATAAAATCGGCATAGCTGAACATTTCCCTCGTAATATCCCTGATAGCGGCCTGTTCATAACCAGCTTCACGTTTTTTAATGAAATAAGCATTTTCTGTAAAACGTGCCCCGTCAATCATAATCCTGACACCATATTTTCTGGCAAGGGCTGAAACATCCTTCAGATTCTGCATCGAAACGGGTTGCCCTCCGGAAGTATTACAAGTTACTGTGATAGCAATAAAAGGAATTTTATTGGAGGGATATGTTTTCAATACTTTTTCTAATTTATCGAGGTCAATATTTCCTTTGAAGGGATGCAGGTTGTTGACATCAAAAGCCTCATCAATCGTACAATCAATACAGGTAGCCTTTCGTAATTCAATATGCCCTTTGGTGGTATCAAAATGTGAATTGCCGGGAACGACATCCCCTTCTCTGACCAAAGCACTGAACAATACATTCTCAGCTGCACGCCCCTGATGAGTTGGCAAAACGTATTCAAAACCGGTAATATCACTGACAACAGATTTCATCTTAAAAAATGATGAAGCTCCGGCATAGCTTTCATCACCTTTCATTATTTCCGACCATTGCAGATCGCTCATAGCTCCTGTGCCTGAGTCTGTCAGCAAATCAATAAAAACCTGATTACTTTTCAGTTTGAAAAGATTATACTTTGCTTCCTTTATCCATTTTTCCCGCTCTTCTCTGGTGCTGGTATAAACATTTTCAATCATTTTAATTTTGTAGGGTTCGGCATAAGGTAATGGTCTCATGAGCAAATATTTTTGAGAGTTTTGAAAAATTTTAAAAAACCCGGCAGTCAGGAACCATGGTCTTTCAAATTCAGATAAATTTGCTTTTTACTAAAATACAAGATTTTATGCATTTTTTAAAGGTATTAAAGCTTGCCAAAAATACTAATTCTGAGAAAAAACCAAATTTTTTTTTAAAAAAGTTAAATTAATGAGAACCAATAATTTACAAAAATGAAACCTCACTATAACAAATCCATTCTGATACAGCTGCTGTCTGATTTTTTTCATCGCTCCTTTATGCACTATGCACTTTGGTTTTCCGAAGCCCGTCATCAGTTAGGAGACGAAAAAGCCTATTTACTGATAAAAAAAGTATGGGATCAAAGCTTTCCGCTGCAAATGAACCGATTGGCCAAAACATTGGGCTTTGAACTTCAGGATAACCTGCCCGTTGCATTGCATGAAAAAAGTGAAGAAGAATTACAGGCATTGCTGAGTGCGATGGCTGCAAACTGGCTCGCTAATGACGGTATCTGGTTTCAGGCCATTGAATTTCAATATGGTATGAACGAAGCCAAACGCTGTAACGACAGCTGCTGGGCACAGTTTTCACCCTTCGAAGCACATGCCATTAAAAAAATGTTACAACTCCCCGAAAATCCTGGTCTTGACGGGTTGAAAAAAGCACTGGCTTTCAGGCTGTATGCCTTTATCAATGAACAGGAAATAGTAGAGGAAACTGAAACCAGTTTTGTGTTCAGAATGAAAAGATGCAGGGTTCAGGATGCCCGTAAACGAAAAGGACTGGCAGATTATCCGTGCAAATCGGGTGGCATGGTAGAATACACCACTTTTGCAGAAACCATTGATAAAAACATAAAAACAAACTGTATAGGTTGCCCCCCTGATCCTCATCCCGAAGAGTGGTACTGTTCATGGAAGTTTACGATATAAAGTACTGATAATCTTATCGTTTCAACAGATATTTTTTTACAAAAAAAATTTTCATAAAAAATATCTCAAGTAATTTCTTTTTCGTATAATTGCTTGATTTTTCTTCTCTCAAAAAACTGACGAATGAAAAAAATCCGGATACTTCAGGTGGTATTTGACACGGAAATAAAACCTTATGAAATTCCGGCATTCAGGGGAGCAATCATTTCAAAAGTAGGGAAAGAAAATATTTTGTTTCATAATCATCTGAACGGAAATGCCTTTCTTTACAGGTATCCGCTCATTCAGTACAAAAATATCAGCAACCGGCCGGCCATCATGTGTGTTGATTACGGAGTGGATGAAATTCATAAATACTTTGAAAAAAAAGACTGGGATATTCAGATTGGGGACAGATGGCTCGACATGAGGATTTATAAGCTTTTTATGAACCAGTTTATCATGCAGGTGTGGGATAAAATGTTTCAGTATAAAATCAATAACTGGATTGCACTGAATCAGGAAAACTACCTGAGGTACCAGGAAAAAGAAGCATTAAGCGACAGAATACAGATTCTCGAGAATACACTCAAGGCCAATATAATTTCATTTGCCAAGGGAATTGACTGGCACATCGACAAACCCATCGAATTAAAAATCAAACAGATAAAAGAACCAAAACCGATTAAGTTCAAGACAAAAAAAATGATGGGATTTGATGTTGAATTTTCAACAAATGTATTTTTACCCAATTACATCGGGCTTGGAAAAGCAGTGAGTAAAGGTTTTGGTATAGTCAGACAGCTAAAGAATAATCATTAAAATGGATGAATAAAATAGCATATGGATACCATAAGACAACAAATATACTTAGGAGCCTTGCTGCATGATATCGGGAAGTTTTATCAAAGAGCAGATAATAAATTAATTAGGGATATTTTACAAAACAACCCTCACTTAAATGCCATAGCCCAATTATGTTGCAAATTTGATGAATCAAGGAATAAATGGGATTATCAGCATTCTTTTTGGACATATCTGTTTTATCAGGAAAACAAAAATCTTTTTGACAGTATTAAAGAAGACAACGAACAAATCTTTAACATAAACCCTTTTGAAAACAAAGGAATAGATAATCTTATCAATTTTTCAATTTTTCATCACAAACCTCAAACAAAACTACAATCAATCATTCAGATAGCTGACTGGATAAGCAGCGGGATGGAAAGAGATGATAAAAATGCAGAAAATGAAGAAGGAATTGGAATAAAGAACATTGATTTTGGAATGTTCAAGTATAAAAAAGTTCCCATGTTTTCGTTGTTTAACGAAATCATTGTAAAATCTGAAACGAAGGGGAATAATGAAACTCATGACAATAATCAAAAAAAGAACAAACAGGAAAATCTATATTCATTTAATTTAAATCCACTTGTAGTTGATGAAGACTCAATCTTTCCACAAGTAATTGAAAAAGATTCATTTAAAAATGCTTCGGTTGATAACTATCAAAAAAACTACTTCAAACTATGGGAAGAGTTTATTAATGAATTTTATCAATTACCAACTGATTCATTTCATGGTTTCAGTGAATCATTGCTTTACTTATTAAAAAAATATACATGGTGCATTCCTGCTTCCACCAATGATATGGTTCATACAAGCCTGTATGAACACATGAAAACAACAGCAGCTATTGCTTTATGCCTGTATGATTATCAGGAGCATGAAGGCTTTGAAAAAACATTCACCTGGGAACGGGAAAATGATTATCCGAAAATAAAAGAAGGAGTTTATCCTTTGTTAATGGTTTGCTGGGATTTATCAGGTATCCAGAAATTCATCTATGATGTTTCCAGCACTAAAGCCTCCGTTAGTCTGAAAGGAAGGTCTTTTTATCTTCAATTGCTAATAGAAAGTGTCATCCAGAAAACTATTATTGATTGTAATTCTCATTGGGGAAATGTCGTTTACAGTAGCGGGGGTAAGCTTTTTATGATATTACCTAACCTTGAAGATGTCAGGAATAAATTGAAAGAAATTAAAAATGATTTCGAAGAATTGCTTTGGGAAGAACATCATGGAAAAGTGAGTATAGGTCTTGGCATGGTCGAATTTTCTTTTGATACGACAAAGGATAAACCCAAGAAAGAAAGAATTCTTTTTAATAGTAATGGGCAAGTTTATGGTTCGCTAAGCGATTTATGGGGTAAAACAATAACATCAGCCTCAGAGGACAAAGGACGAAAATTTGAATCTCTCATTTCCAATGAATTATTTAAGCCCTCGGGCGAATGGGGAAATAATTATACGCTTTGTGCGGTTACAGGAGTTGAAGGAAAAATAGAGAAAGACCTCGTATTACTTGAAAAGGATGATGATGAAAAAATCTGGGTAACCAGAGCTGTAAAAAAGCAAGCGGAAATTGGCAAAACGCTCAAAGATGCTGATTACATCCTTACCTATCTGAAAGATGATCCAGAAGGGAATAAATACCTCGACAAAAGAGCACATTGTTCAATTTCAATGTCAGATATAGGTATCAACCATTATCTGTTCGACCAAAAACAATTAATTGATGAAAATGCTGAGTTTCGATTTATTTCCTCAGCCGATATTGCAAGAGTCAGAAGGTTGAATGAAACAGATTTTAATGTCATTTCATCATTGAAAGGAAAAAGATGCAGCTATGGATACTTGTTTTATGGTGGCAATATTCAGGCAAGGATTACTGAGGAAAAAAATAATAATGGAAAGACTGAAAAATTTGAGAGAGACAAAACTTTTGAGGAGTTATGCTGGATAGACAATAACGGAAAAGATAAAACTTTCCTGGGTGTTTTACGAATGGATGTGGACGGTCTTGGTTCGATATTCAGTAAAGGAATACCGGATGATTACAAAAGCTTCGCTGCTTATTCAACGCTTTCTTTTCTTTTCGATCTGTTCTTTTCAGGTTATTTAAACACTATTCGTTACGATTCTCATTTCAAAGACTTTGTAAATATTATCTATTCAGGGGGTGATGATGTTTTTGCCGTGGGAAGATGGGATAAAATCATTGAATTTGCTGAAAAAATCAGGGAAGAGTTCGGGAAATTTACAGGAAGAGAAGATATCTGTATTTCCGGAGGCATTGCCATTGTAGGAGAAAAATTTCCCATCCGTATTGCAGCAAACATGGCTGGCGATTATGAAGACGCTTCAAAAAAATACAAAAAGACAGGAAATGTGGAGCTGGATAAAAATGCAATTACCTTCTTCGGAGAAACAATCAGCTGGCAATATGAATGGGAGGAAGTTAAAGAACTTAAAAAGTCACTGAAAAGTGAAATCACGGAGAACAGACTGAGCAAAGCCATTCTTCACCAGATAATCAGATGGAAAATAATAAAAGATGAAAACAACAAAAAGACTAAGGAGAACCTTCCGCCAGACTTAAGTTACCGCTGGCATACTGCCTATTATCTGAAGAGATACGGTGACCGCATTTCAAGAGGCAATGAAAGTGCTAAGGAATTATTAAAAAAACTACAAAATGGCTTATTTACAGGGGAAGGTTCATTTGCCACAAAAGAAAACAGTTCCGTAAAATTTACGGCTGACAGATATTA
>JAAYUY010000160.1 GCA_012517435.1 Sphingobacteriales bacterium
CCCATGTTGAAAGAATATACCGTTATCGTCAATAAAAGCACGGTGCCGGTTGGTACGGCTGATAAGGTGAGAAATGCTGTTGCTGAAAACTGCAAGGTTGAATTTGATGTCGTTTCCAATCCGGAGTTTCTGAAAGAAGGCTATGCAGTTGAAGATTTTATGAAGCCCGACAGGATAGTTATCGGAACGCGTTCACATCGTGCCCGCGAAATCATGGAAAAACTTTATAAACCTTTTGTCAGACAAGGGAATCCGATAATTTTTATGGATGAAAGGAGTTCGGAAATGACAAAATATGCTGCCAATGCTTTTTTGGCTACAAAAATTACTTTCATGAATGAAATTGCTAATTTATGCGACAGGGTGGGCGCCAATGTGGACATGGTCAGAAGAGGAATCGGTACAGATGTGAGAATAGGCAAACATTTTCTTTATTCAGGCATAGGATATGGAGGCAGTTGTTTCCCGAAAGACGTTCAGGCAATTGTCAAAACTGCTCATGAAAACGACATGAATCTTGAAATCCTTGAAGCAGTCATCAGGATAAATGAAAAACAGAAAACGGTTTTAATCCCAAAGATGAAGGAATATTTTGGCGGTAGCCTGAAAGGCAGGAGGGTTGCCATCTGGGGTCTTGCTTTCAAAGCCAATACTGACGACATCAGGGAAGCCCCTGCCTTATATATCATTGAAGAATTGCTTAAGGAAGGTGCGGAAGTAGTGGTGCATGATCCTGAAGCACTTAATAATGTCAGAAAACTTTTTGGAGACAAAATTAAATACTCCGAACTGCAGTATGAAGCTCTCGATGAAGCCGATTGCCTGATGATTGTTACCGATTGGCAGAGTTTCCGTAACCCGAATTTTGGTAAAGTTGCCATTAAACTGAAGAATAAAGTTATTTTTGATGGTAGAAATCTCTTTGAACATGATGAAATGGCTGAAATCGGGTTTACTTACTTCTCCATTGGCCGAAACAAAGCATTTGAAATGAGTAAAAAACAATCATGAAAAAGCGGGTACTGATAACAGGAGCAGCAGGATTTATCGGCTCACATTTGTGCGATAAGTTTATTCAGGAAGGTTATGAAGTCATCGGGATGGATAATCTCCTGACAGGTAGTCTTTCGAATATTGAACATTTATTTCCGCTGAAGGAATTTACATTTTATCATCATGATGTCAGCAAATTTGTTCATGTGCCGGGGCAGCTTGATTATATTCTGCATTTTGCTTCACCAGCCAGCCCGATTGATTATCTGAAAATGCCTATTCAAACGCTGAAAGTTGGTTCTCTCGGAACGCACAATTTGCTTGGTCTTGCTCTGGCTAAAAAATCCAGAATACTGGTGGCTTCTACCTCCGAAGTTTATGGTGACCCGTTGGTACATCCACAAACTGAAGATTACTGGGGAAATGTCAATCCTGTCGGGCCACGGGGGGTGTATGACGAGGCCAAACGTTTTCAGGAAGCCATCACCATGGCTTATCATAATTTTCACAGGGTGGATACCAGGATAGTCAGGATTTTTAATACTTACGGACCTCGTATGCGACTCAATGACGGACGTGCCTTGCCGGCTTTTATTGGTCAGGCATTACGTGGTGAAAACCTCACAGTTTTTGGAGATGGAAGCCAGACAAGGTCTTTCTGCTATATCAGCGATCAGGTCGAGGGAATTTACAGGCTCTTGCTCAGCGACTACAGTCATCCTGTCAATATTGGTAATCCGGAAGAAATTTCTTTGCTGGATTTTGCCAAAGAAATCATTGAGCTGACAGGCACTTCATCCGATATAGTGTTTGAACCTCTTCCTGTTGATGATCCGAAACAACGTCAGCCGGATATTACTAAGGCAAAGGATTTGCTTGGATGGGAACCAAAAGTAAGCAGGCGGGAAGGCCTGATGAAAACCATTGAATATTTTAAATCATTACCTGAATTTAAACAGTAAATGAAAAAGATACTTGTTACCGGAGGAGCCGGATTTATCGGCTCTCACCTTGTCAGAAGGTTTGTCAACCGATATCCTGAATATGAAATTCATAACCTCGACAAACTGACCTATGCCGGTAATCTGGAAAACCTGAAAGATGTCGAGCATGCACCGAATTATCACTTTATCAAAGGCGATATTACCGACAGCCCCTTTATTCATCAACTGTTTGAAAAAGAACAATTTGACGGGGTGATTCACCTTGCTGCCGAGTCTCATGTCGATCGCTCTATCATGGCTCCGAATGAATTTATTGAAACCAACATTGTCGGGACTTTTAACCTGCTTCATGCGGCTAAAATGACATGGAAAGATACAAGTGATAAACTTTTTTACCACGTATCCACTGATGAGGTGTATGGTAGCCTGGGGGATGAGGGTTACTTTGTAGAGACAACTCCTTATGACCCGCGTTCGCCTTATTCCGCTTCAAAAGCAAGTTCTGACCATCTTGTACGTGCTTTTTATCACACGTATAAACTTCCTGTTAAAATTTCCAATTGCAGCAACAACTACGGGCCATATCAATTTCCGGAAAAGCTTTTACCTCTGATGATTAACAATATTAAAAACAATAAGCCATTGCCGGTTTATGGTCAGGGACTTAACGTGCGCGACTGGCTTTGGGTTGAAGACCATGCTGCAGCCATTGACCTCATTTTTCATAAAGGAAGAATTGGTGAAACCTACAATATTGGCGGGAAAAATGAATGGAAAAACATTGATATTGTTCATCTCTTGTGTCGTATCATGGATAAAAAACTCGGCAGAAAAGATGGGGAATCAGCTAAGCTGATTACTTTTGTAAAAGACCGTGCCGGACATGACCTGCGGTATGCCATCGACCCGTCAAAACTCGAAAATGAACTTGGGTGGAAGCCATCCGTAAGCTTTGAAGAAGGGCTTGAAAAAACCGTTGACTGGTATCTTTCCAACGAAGAATGGCTGACACGTGTAACCTCCGGTGCTTATCAGCATTACTATGATGATCAGTATGTTAACAGGTAATATTTAACCACTAAGACACCAAGACACAAAGAATGTTAAAAGATGAATTAAATATTATTGCATCTCAAATTGTGAATGCAGCTTATGAAGTTCATAAGGAATTGGGGCCAGGTCTTTTAGAATCAATTTATCAAATTTGTTTTGTTCAGGAATTGAGAAACGTAGGTTTAATAGTTGAGCAGCAAGTAATGATTCCGGTTATTTATAAAAATCAAATGCTATCAAAAGATTTTTTTATTGATGTACTTGTTGAAAATGAAATCGTTGTGGAGTTGAAGGCTGTTGAGGCATTACTTCCGGTTCATGAAGCACAACTTATTAGCTATTTAAAATTGGCTGATAAAAAACTGGGTTTTCTTATAAATTTTAATGTGCCAAAAATTAAAGAAGGTATAAAAAGAAAAATCAATGGCTACTTTGAATAAAATTATTTTGTGTCTTAGTGCCTTGGTGGTAAAATAAAAAAAATGAAAGGAATAATTTTAGCCGGTGGTGCAGGAACGAGGTTGCACCCGTTAACGCTGGCTGTCAGCAAACAGCTCATGCCTGTTTATGATAAACCTATGATTTATTATCCGTTATCCATTCTGATGTTGTCAA
>JAAYUY010000161.1 GCA_012517435.1 Sphingobacteriales bacterium
AAATGAATAGTTTGAAAAGATAGCTTTATTATTGAGAAATTTTAATGGGGTGTTTTTAATAGAGGGGGATTTAAATCCCCCTCTAAATGAAGAGTTTAAAAAGATAGCTTTATTTTTGAAGAATATTAATGGCGGGGGAATTAATTCCCCCGCCATAATAAAGCATTATTCGGTTATTATTGAGCCTGTCAGCTGAATTTTTCAAAACTTCAATACTAAAAACAGGCAGCAATAAGCAGGCAATGAGCAGTTTTCAGTAGGCACGGACACATAAACCCGGAAATCGGAACATGGATACTGGAAAATGAAAGTTAAAAATAGACACGAATAATTCGGGAAACTGAACTCATCACTCATCAATTGCAAACTGATCCAACTTTCTTCAATATCAGAATGGTATTATTGATATAATCTTCCTGATAATCCAAAGCGAAAACTCAGGTTACTGTTAAGAAATTCATTTCCCGCGACCCAGCCATTGGCTTTACAGGAGAAATTAATAACAGGGATTAGGTTTTTTGTGGCAATAAACCCTATTTTACACTCAAAGAATGAAAAAAATGCACTTTCATCTGTCATAAACTTTTGACTGACAGGCTGAAAACCTGTAATGATTCGGGGTGAAACAAGAAAATGTAATTTATTTATATCTAATTTATAATCAATCATTTGAAATTCCAATGCGGGGAATGAGCGTAAGTAGTTTTGATAGCTGTGATAAGCAAAAACAAAATTATTTTTCCGGCTTTTGATGAAGAAATTACACGAAATATCATTCCCAAAAGAAGTCAGAAAATGATGTACGGAAAAGTTTGCATAAATACCTAGTCTGACAATGGGAATTTTTTTTATACCAAAAATCATTGGAGAAATCATATTCAGCCATTGTAATTTACCCTGCAACCATAAATAATCAAGTTCCTCATTGGTCAGGTCGGTTGTTTTAATGTATCTGTCAATACCATTCCCCAAAGGATGAATTCCCCTTTTAGTATAATCTTCATCAGGACGAAATAAGTCATAAGTCCATGCTAAGAAGTCAAAACCGGTAAAATCTCTTTCTTCGATAGCAGGTTCGTTCAAATTAAAATTATCAGTTTCCGGGTCAACTACCTCAGGCTGAGAGCACATTTGCACATACGAAATTGAGTTTAGCGTGGAAAACAAATACAAGTATTCATGAGGCAAATCATGTTCATAGAAAAAATTTTCTTTTTCAAGTTTATCGACCAGTAAATATTCGCCTTCAATCCCTGCCACATTCATTCTGATAAAGTCAGCAGCACTCTCCTTTTTGAATCTTATCAGGTCTTCATCTTTAACATGACTGACACTTACAGCAGATTCAAAAACCGGAAACAGATTCATATCATCAAAACTATTCACATGAAAACGGGTCATGACAGAACGATGATATTCTTCATGTAACCAACCATTAAAGCCGGGTGAATAGGTTAAAATAAAATCAGCACCAAACACTGTCAGGTTATAGAACAATCGTTTTACCCATGTCATTGATTGGCTTTTCTTATTAAAAAACAATCTGGAAATACCATCATGCACACCATTATAAAGTGAGGCAGAAAAACATAATGATTGATTCATGGATGGATTAACAAATGAACTGAAAAAAGAACCCTGCGTAGTTTGAATGGCATCTGAATAATAAGGAATGTCCATAAAAAGGATTTCATAAATTGAGGTTTGTTGTGCGCTGTCTGAGATGTTTCCCTGACAAAAACCCTTTACTTCCGCAAATAAAAGGCTAACAGATAAAATAAGCAGCTTCGTTTTTATCATTATTCCGTTATTGTTCTGGAACAAAAGTAATGAAGTTTTAAAGTCGGCAAGCTCCTTCTTTAAAGTTTCAATAACCCATTATTTGCTGACTGATTGTGTTGATTGTACTATTTTGCCCTTATTGTTTCATGTCAGAATTTAAAAAGATAGTTTAAAGAGGTGTTTTTTTAGCTAGAGGAGTTGGGGAAGTACATAGCAAAAGAGTAAAGTGTCTGGAACGAGAGCTTAATAAAGAGATAATCAAATAGTTATGAATTATTTCCGATAAAATGCCAGCTATCTTTTATTCATAAATATTTGATTTTTGTTTTTTTCCTCCGTTCGTTTTACCATTGCTTTAATCGAAAAAAGAAAAGGGATAGATAATTTATCAGCATAATTAACATTATATTTGCTCTTCAAACATATAAAACTGCAATTAAAAAATAAGACAAAATGCTGAAATGTTTATTCCCGGGAAACCGACAATTAAAAAGGATTACAAAAATTGGAGAAAAAGATAAAAATTAATGACTAAGGAAGCAGACATAGAAGAGAGTTTAATAACCACGTTAATTGACCTGAAATATACCTACAGGCCTGATATACGAGACAGAGCCTCGCTTGAAAAAAACTTTCGTGAAAAGTTCCAATCACTCAATCGGGTCACTTTAACTGAAACTGAATTCTCAAGATTGCGAGATGAAATCATTAATTCAGATGTATATGCTTCATCAAAACGCCTGAGGGAAATAAACACCTTTGTCAGGGAGGACGGAACTCCTTTGCACTATACTTTGGTAAACATCAGGGACTGGTGCAAGAACGAGTTTGAAGTTGTCCATCAGCTTAGGATGAATACTCAAAACAGCTTTCAACGCTTTGATGTTATTCTGTTAATTAATGGACTACCTGTAGTACAAATTGAACTTAAAAGTCTCGAAGTCAGTCCGCGCAAAGCCATGCAGCAGATTGTAGACTACAAAAGTGATCCCGGTAATGGCTACACTAATTCGCTGCTTTGTTTCATGCAACTTTTTATTGTTAGCAATCGTGCCAATACATACTACTTTGCTAATAATAATAACTCTCATTTCAGTTTTAATGCAGATGAACAGTTTTTACCCATTTATCAATTTGCCGATGAAGACAATAAGAAGATTACACATTTAGACGATTTCGCTGAAAAGTTTCTGAGCAAATGCACCCTTGCCCAATTGATCAGCAAATATATGGTACTGGTGGCAAGCGAACAAAAACTGCTCGTCATGCGACCCTATCAGATTTATGCGGTTAAGGCTATTGTAAATTGTATAGAGCAAAACCGTGGCAACGGCTATATTTGGCATACCACAGGAAGCGGAAAAACCTTGACTTCTTTTAAGGCATCTACCCTGCTCAAGGATAATCCCGACATTGAAAAATGTTTGTTTGTGGTTGACCGCAAAGACCTTGACCGGCAAACCCGTGAAGAATTCAATAAATTTCAGGAAGGTTGCGTGGAAGAAAACACCAATACCGAAACACTGGTAAGGCGCATGCTATCAGACGACTATACCAATAAGGTAATAGTTTGCACCATTCAAAAATTGGGACTGGCTTTAGACCCGAATAATTACAATAATTACAAGGAACGCCTTAAGCCTCTGAGTAATAAACGGATTGTTTTCATTTTTGACGAGTGCCACCGTTCGCAGTTTGGCGAAAATCATAAAGCCATCAAAGAGTTTTTCCCAAATGCACAATTGTTTGGTTTTACCGGAACACCCATTTTTGAAGAAAATGCAACATATAAGCAAATTGACGGAACGGTTGGCTCCTTTGTAACCACCAGAGATGTTTTCCAGAAACAACTTCATGCCTACACCATTACCCATGCGATAGACGATAGAAATGTTTTGCGTTTTCATATTGATTATTTCAAACCGGAGAAAGAGGTAAGTTTTGACAGCCGCGAACACAAAGTGGCCGTTGTAAATACCATCCTGAAAAAGCATGATGCCGCTACGCATCATAGGCGCTTCAATGCCATTCTCGCAACTGCATCAATAAACGATGCCGTTGAATACTATGAACTCTTTAAGGAAACGCAGGAAAAGCGAATCAGGGAAGATGAAAATTTCTCTCCCCTGAATATTGCCTGTGTTTTTTCTCCCCCTGCTGAAGGGAACAAGGACGTGCAACAACTTCAGGAAGATTTGCAACAGGAGAAAGAGGACAATAAAGTTGAACCTGAAAAAAAGAAGGAAGCACTGCAATCCATTATTAACGATTACAACAGGAAATATGGCACAAATCATAGCATACATGAATTTGACCCCTATTACCAGGATGTGCAGCAACGGATTAAATTCCAGATGTTCAGCAATGCCGACTATCCGCACAAAAATAAAATTGACATAACCATTGTGGTGGATATGCTCCTCACCGGTTTCGACAGTAAATACCTCAACACGCTGTATGTTGATAAAAATCTTAAATATCACGGACTGATTCAGGCTTTTAGCCGAACCAACCGCGTGTTGAACGATACCAAGCCATACGGAAATATCCTGGATTTCAGACAACAACAACAGCAGGTAGATGAGGCAATAGCCCTATTTAGCGGAGAAACAGGAGCGCGAGCCAAGGAAATCTGGCTGGTGGAGCCTGCACCGAAAGTGATTGAACGATTCGAAAAGGCAGTTACCGCAATGAACAAATGGATGCAGGACAACAATCTGGTTGCCGAGCCACAGGAAGTTTACAACATCAAAGGCGATGCTGCCCGGGTGGAGTTTATTAATTGTTTTAAGGAAGTGCAACGCCTGAAAACGCAACTTGACCAATATACCGACCTGAACGAAGAACAAAAAGCAAAAATTGAAGAACTGATGCCGGAGGAACAGCTGCGTTCTTTCCGCAGTTCGTATCTGGAAATTGCCAGACAGCT
>JAAYUY010000162.1 GCA_012517435.1 Sphingobacteriales bacterium
TATTTTTCGGAACTCCTTATCTGGCGTTTTTTAACATCTGAAACTTTTTCCCCAATTTCACTCACAGAATTCGTTTTTGCAATAAGATTCAACCAGTCAGTTTTGCTAAAACCGAGTTGATTTAGTAGATTCTCCTCCTTTTCACTGATTCCGTTTAATGGTCTGAATTCCGTAAAAACTGCGGAACCAAGAAAATTCCTAAGCTGTATATCATTAGTTCTCAACTGAAGAAAATTCTCTTCAAGAAGTAATAACCTGAAGTTGAGCATTTTTCTGAATATAAAGCCTGACATCCACGGGGACCCTTCCTTATCTAATAAAAATTCCGGCTGATATAAACCGGAATTCTCAATAGCTTTCAAGAGTGCAGGATTGCTGAATGCTGTATTAAAAAACTGAATATTCACTTTTCCATGTCCGGTATTGGATTAGAAAATATTTAGCGATTTTTCTAGTTTTTTTATAAAAATACTCTTTTAACCACGGTATTGGTCTACCACTCCATCTCTGAAGATGCACCGTAATCATCGCCTTTTTGGGGGCCCTTCCTGTTTCAATCGCCTTAATCATCTCATTCGTCTTTCAAAATCTCGGCCAATCGTTCAAAATAATTGATAAATAACGAGTAAGACCTATCAACATCCTGTTCCATACTTATCTTCTGATTTTTGACCTCAAACTTTTGATTTCAAACTTCTGCCTACCGCCTACTCAACACTGCCAAATTTCAGATTACCTCTCCCTTCTAACTTCAAACTTCTTATTTCGAATAACTTTATCCTTTAAACTTTTTTTTGCCCTAAAAAACTCATAATTCTCTTTCTACGATATTGCCAGGCTTCTTTAATAGTAGGGATAGTATTATACGTTGCGAAGCTATTTTCATTTTTAATAAAGTCTTCTTCTCCATTTTCTAATTTGGCTAATGCTTCTAACATAGCAATTGGTGCTATCTCATAATTTTTTTTAACCACTGAATTAAAATTATCTTTCCTGGTAATTGGGAATCGTTTTTGAACAATTATATCTCCCGCGTCCAGCTCTTCTGTAACAAAATGAATAGAAACACCTGTTTCCTTTTCTTCTTTATACAAAACCCAAAATGGAGTTAATCTTCCTCTGTTTTTTGGAAGCAATGCATTATGTCTGTTGATGACCCCTATTTTGGGGATTTCAAGCAATTCCTTTTTAATAATACTTTGACTTTGGTTTATAATAACATCAGGTTTTAATGATGATAATTCCTTCATAAATGACTTGCTATTTGGAGTTTTAATTTTCCACACAGGTATTCCAAATTGCTGTGCATAATATGTAATTGATGGATTATTGCACAATCCGTGTTTGCTAAGATTTTTTTTAATCTTAAAACTCATTGTAATAAAAGAGTTTTTAAGAAAATCTGGTAAGCCCATAATAAGTAATAAAGTAAGGATATATAAAATTTTTGATTTGTTTTTCCCAATTTTGAGTCTATCCCCGTTTGGAACAGCTAAGCCAATAATTTCATCTTTTTTATTATCAATGATGTATTTAATAAAATTGTTGGTTTGGACTGGATCGTCCATTGTTATGATGAAAATTCTCATTTCAGCTTAAAATTTTAACAAACCAGTTTGAATACAATAATCTTTTATTGTTAAAAACTTGTAATCTTTTGTTAAAAAATATTCAATTTCCTTTTCATAGAGAGGTATTGCATCCTTCCCCAAATTCTTTATCTTTAACTTTGACCTGACAAGGTCTTTTAATATAAAAGTAATTGAATTTTTACTTCTTCTAGTTATTTCCCTTTTTTCACTGCTTTCATCAATAAACTCATTTGGATGAATATCAAATACAATTGGTTTTTTGTTAATTTTTGATTCAAAGTTTAATAAATGATGTTGGCATCTTGTAAGTAAAGGAAAAATTCTCATTGTAGTACCTATATAGGGAAAAATAGTAGCTGATAATGGAACTTCAATTAAATTAGCATTACCTTTTTTAAAAATTGATTTTTCACTTGTTCTGTAAGGCAAACGTGGGGCTGTTAACCAATTTAGCTTCTTTAATCCTCCAAAAGACATAAACATATCGAATCTTTGAGATGCAACCGAACTGTCAATTTTATAGTCTGTTTCTATCAGAGCTTTTGATGTAAATTCATTCATTCTAAGTGCCGGAGCTCTGAAAGAAATTACTTCTTCACCAGAGATATCTTCCAGAATATTTTTTGAAGTTAATAAATGTTCTTTTTGCTTATTAAAAGGCATTATATCAAAACCATTTTCAACCTTATGTGATAATCCATGACTAGCAACTTCATGCCCTTTGCCTAATATCATTTTAACAATATCAGGAATTAACTTTGCAATATATCCTGTAAAGAAAAAAGTACTTTTGATATTATACTTTTCGTAAATATCAAGAAGAATCGGCATTCCTTCCCGATAGACTTTCCAACCGGTTTCATCGCGAAGCGTATTTAACCAAATTGAGGTGGTTTCAACATCGTTTGTAAAAAGACAGTATTTAGGATTGTTCATTGAAATTTTACAAAAAAGTACTTTATAGTGTTTTTCGCATTTTGCATCACTAATTCTTTGAACCAACCAAATCCAAAATCAAACCATCTGTGGGGATGAGTATTGATAATAATCTGATTGGGAAGTTCATTATTTTTAAATTTCCTCATTAAATCATAAGTCGATTTAATAGAAATATTAAATCCTGAATCAACTTTATCTCTGACACTTACACTTTCCTTATTCCATTTTCTACCTGTATCTGTTATGTAAAGCACTTTTTTATAATCCACATCAAAGTAAGGCTCTGCAATAATTCCCAAATCACGATAATTATATTTCTTCCAAATATCCCGGTTATCCCACTTTGTCATTGGACTACCGTGCATACATATTGTTTTTGCAGGATAGAATTTTCGAAATATTTCTAATTTGTCTTTGAAATGTTGATATGCCGATTCTATATCACCTTTACAAATTGTCATATCCTCATAATGATAGCTTACTTCATGCTTAAGTAAAACGCAACTACAAATAATAGATTCATTAAAAACAAAAGGCACAATTCTAAAATAATAAGAAGCCTTGCAATGCAATACATTTTCAAGTTCTGCCATTCTTAGTGCATTTTCAGGTAATCGATCTACATCATGCCTTAATACAACCACTTTTTCTTTTGGGTTTTTAATGAAATCCTCAAAGGTCTGAAATGCATAACCGGAATCTTTGATTGCTTGGAGAAGTGATTTATAGGTTTTAAGGGTAAAGTCCATTATTTAAAA
>JAAYUY010000163.1 GCA_012517435.1 Sphingobacteriales bacterium
CTATGGAAAATGTTGACTTACAAAAGGAGAATATCCAACTCAGGAATACCTACCGGACTTTATTGCGTGCTGCCCGACCCTATGTCAGCAATGCTGAAAAAAAGATTATCCGTAAAGCATTCAACTTCGCTTTGAATGCACATAGAGGAATGAGACGAAAATCAGGAGAATTATATATATTTCACCCGCTTTCTGTCGCCATCATTGCGACCAGAGAAATCGGACTGGGCTGTACTTCCATTGTGTGCTGTTTGCTGCATGATGTAGTTGAAGATACAGACGTAACCTTAGAGGAAATAGAAGGCATTTTTGGGCCTAAGGTGGCTAAAATTATTTCCGGCCTGACTAAAATCAGTGATTTTATCGGACATACTCCTTCCATGCAGGCTGAGAATTTTAAAAAAATATTACTGACCATGTCGGAAGACCTCAGGGTTATTTTAATCAAGATAGCCGACAGGTTGCACAACATGCGGACACTGGATGCTGTCCCAAAACAAACCCAGCTTAAAATATCCTCTGAAACGCTTGAACTTTTTGCTCCCTTAGCTCACCGTCTTGGACTTTTTGCTATTAAAAGCGAGCTGGAAGACCTGGCATTTAAATATACTGAGCCTCAGTTGTATCAGGAAATTGACGCCAAAATAAGTGCTTATAGTGCACAAATGAACAGGTTTGTTAAAACCTTCATGAAACCAGTGCAAAAAATTCTTGACCAGCAAAATTTCAAATATGAATACAAGGCAAGGTTTAAATCCAGATACAGCATTTACAAAAAGATGCAGACGCGAAACATAGATTTCAGTCAAATCTATGACTTATTTGCCATCAGAATCATTATTGATAACTCTGTTGATGAAAAAACAGATTGCTGGAGGGTTTATTCAATCATCACAGATTTTTATAAGCCTAACTCTGACAGAATGAGAGATTGGCTTTCAACACCAAAATTAAATGGTTACGAGGCCTTGCATATTACCGTCATGGGTCCGACCGGCAGATGGGTTGAAATTCAGATACGTTCCCGCAGGATGGATGATATTGCAGAAAAAGGTTTTGCTGCACATTGGAAATACAAGGAAAATGCAAACATGCAGGATTCCACTCTGGATGAATGGATCAAACAGGTTAGTGAAATTTTGTTAAACCAGGATGGTTCTGCTATTGAGTTTTTCGACCAGTTTAAGTTAAATCTTTTTTCCGGAGAGGTTTATGTTTTTACTCCCAAAGGGGAAATGAAAGTATTGCCATCTCAATCAACAGTGCTCGATTTCGCATTTTATATCCACTCAGATATTGGCTTGCATTGCATAGGGGCAAAGGTCAATTCAAGGTTGGTATCGCTAAACTATCCACTCAATAATGGCGATCAGGTAGAAATATTGACTTCCAGCAAACCTCAGGTTAAGCATGAATGGTTAAATTTTGTCAAAACAGCAAAGGCTATTTCGAAAATCAAACAGGCATTAAAAGAAGAAAGAAAAGAGTTTGCTGCAAAAGGTGAGGCAATCTTACACAAAAAACTTCAGTTGGAAAATCTCGAAAATGAAAAAAGCATCGAGCTCCTCACCGACTATTTTAATCTTGGATCTGATGAAGAACTTTATTACTTTATAGGTACCAATAAAATTGACCATTCCGATTTGCACAATGCCTTCAGGGCATTAAGTTTTGTGGAGAAAAAGGAAAACAAAAATCAGGTTAATAAAAATCAGGAAATTATCATTCTTGATGATCAGGTGGATGTACCTTATAAGTTTGCCAGTTGTTGCAACCCGATACCCGGAGACAAAATCTTTGGATTTTTAACTGTTGGTGAAGGAATTATTATACACCGTACCAATTGTCCGGCAGGTATTAAGTTAATGGCAAATTATGGCTTTCGAATAGTCAATGTGGATTGGCCTGAGAAAAGATCTATCAATACGGAATATTTTTCTGTTGGTATTTTTTTCAGAGGCATTGATAATATAGGAATGCTGAGTAAAATATCCGATATTATTTCCCGTCAGTTTGAAATCAATATGAAATCCATATCTGTCAATTCAAATGCGGGAGCATTTGAAGGCAGAATTGTCGTCAATATTTATGACACCAAACACCTCGATGCATTAATTGATAAGCTCAAAAGTATTGAAGGAATGGAATCAGTAAAACGATTCCATGTGGAAGATGCAGCAAAGTAATTAAATTAATTTTAATCAGAATAATTCTTTTAATTAACTTTGAACCTTCAAAATTTAGTAAATGAAAAAATCTAAAAAAGACATCTACAGCGAAGTAAGGGAGATATTTACAAATTACCTTGCTGCTAAAAATTATCGTAAAACTCAGGGTCGATATGATATTTTGTATGAAATTTATTCATTTAACGAGCATTTTGAAGTTGAAACTCTTTACATTTCATTAAAAAACAAGAATTATCATATCAGCAGGGCAACCATCTACAATACCGTAGATTTATTGCTTGAATGTGGCCTGATAGTCAAACATAGCTTTGGAAAAAAAGCCGGCACCTATGAAAAAGCTTATGGCCATCATCAGCATGATCATTTAATAAATATTGAGAATCAGGATGTCATTGAGTTTCACGATGACCGTATTAACGAACTTGTTGAAGATATTGCCCGCCAGTATAATTTCTCGGTTTCGCACTATGCTTTCACTATTTATGGAAAGCCACAAGAAAAGTAGGTAATTTATAATACATTGAAAATCTTTTATTTATTTTATGCCTGTTGATGTTTTGTTAGGTCTGCAATGGGGAGATGAGGGTAAAGGAAAAATCATTGATACATTAAGTCCCCGGTATGAAATTGTTGCCCGGTTTCAGGGAGGCCCTAATGCCGGACACACCTTATTAATAAATGGTAAAAAATTTATTTTTCATACGCTTCCTTCAGGAGTGATTCATACCCATACTAAAAATATTTTAGGTACAGGCATGGTTATCGATCCTGTTACGGTGAGAAAAGAAATAGAAATGGTTGAAAATGAGGGGATTAATGTTAAAAACAGCATTTTAATTTCTGAAAAGGCTCACTTAATACTTCCTTCTCATAAATACCTGGATGCATTTTTTGAAAAAAAGATGGGTGAAAATAAGATCGGTTCTACCCTGAAGGGAATAGGCCCGGCTTATCAGGACAAAATTTCAAGAGTAGGCTTACGGATGGGACATGTCAAATCCAATCATTTTCATGAACTCTATCAAATTCTTAAACAACGACATTTTGCATTGCTTGACGATGCAGGTAAAGACTTGTCGGAGAGTGAAGAGGGAAAATGGTCAGAAGCCATTGAATTTCTTAAAAATTATCCTATAGTCAATACGGAGAATTACTTAAATGAATCATTAAAAGACAATAGAAAAGTTCTGGCAGAGGGAGCACAAGGCACTTTGCTTGACATTGATTATGGCACCTATCCGTATGTAACTTCTTCCTCAACAATTGCGGCAGGAGCCTGCACCGGATTGGGGATTAGCCCAAAATACGTTAATGAGGTTCTCGGTGTCTTTAAAGCATACACCACACGTGTGGGTGAGGGACCTTTTCCAACTGAACAGGTAAATGAAATTGGTGAATTTTTAACTGAAAAGGGATGTGAATACGGCTCTACTACCGGAAGAAAACGCAGATGTGGATGGCTTGACCTTGTTGCGCTTAAATACGCCATTATGATAAATGGTGTAACTTCCCTTATAATTACAAAATCCGATGTTCTTTCTTTCCTGGATGAAATAAAGGTTTGTTCGCAATATTCAGACGACAGCATGAAGCGTGTTGAATTTTCAGAGCTTTATTTCGGTGGAAATATTCATCCTGAATATCAAACGTTTAAAAGCTGGAAAACCGATATTTCACAGATAAAAGAATATGATGAGTTGCCTTCAGCATTTAAACATTATCTGAAATATATTGAAAATGAAACAAGGCTGAAAATCAGGTTGATTTCAACCGGGCCCGACAGAAATCAAATGATTCAGCGATAAAAAAAAGGGGACAAAAATGTCCCCTTTTTAATTTATTTCAAACATCATGATTACCATTCCCAAAGGTCATGTTCCCAATTGAAAAGTTTTTCCTTGATTTTTTCTGATTCCAGAAAAGCATCCAGCGTACTTGATTTAAACTCTTCAAACTGTGTAATGGCATAGTCGAATGCATTTGATTCTTTGGTAATGTAACTTGTAAACATTCTGTGTTCGAACCAGTCGAGGTAATTCATCCTCATGGCATCATTGTGTCTGTTAAATATTTCCTGACTGACAAGGATTTTCTTGAAATCTTCCCATTTTACCCAATACATTTCCTGCTCATTCAATTCAACCCCACCTACTCTTGGTTTGTACATAGGGGCAATTGCAATAATGCGCCAGAAAAACATTGACCTTTGTTTATCAAAGATATAATCTTCCATCAGGCGGTATTTGATGATCTTTTCAGGGCGGAATGGGTTAATGACGGTGGAATCAATGTAATAGTCAGGATAATTTTCCGGGTCAGGATAAATCTGAATAACTTCTTCTTCCCCGCCTAGTTTTAAAATTTCTTCCGCTGTATAAAATGAAATTAAGGAGTCATTTTTATAAGCAGTAATGGGTGCACTGCCATATCCCTGTGTAACTGCCTCATAAATAATACGATAGAGTGGGCTACGTGGCCATTTCATGATGACGTTCATTTTTTCACGCGAATCAATGATTCTCTGAATTCTCCACATCATCATCACATCAGCTTCACGCAATGGTGGATAAGGAATAATGGAACGCTCCTTAATGGCTTTTTTCTCATAAGTAAAGTCACCATATTCCGTTTGAGCAGAGGCAAGTTGTATAAAGACTGTTACCACAATAACAGTTGCTACAAATTTAACCAGCCAAAAGAAATTTTTATTAATCATGGCAATAATTTATTTAACAGTTAACACAACGGCACCGGGAATCTGTTTATTGCCTAATCCGGGTGCTTCGGCCCAGATATTAGTTACAATAAGCATATCACCTGCACCGGGAGCGGTCATCCAGCCTTTCATTTCATTTGTCAGCTGTGCACCATTCCCATCAGCAAACTGAGCATTTCCTCTTTTGGGTTGATAAACCATTTTAAACTTGGTTACTCTGTAAGTCAGATCAAATGCAAAGTTTTCCAGTCGGGCAGCTACCATATTAATCGTACGTAATTCAGCAGCACTGATTTCCCCTCCTGATTTTGACCCCAGATAAGGAACAGGAGCAGGAACCTTTTTCAAACGAAATTCGCCAGAACCTGCATTCTTGATACCTCCTCCGGGAAGATTTACCGTAACATTTATTTTTGCATTTTCAAGTTTAAATTGTCCTTTTGGCTCAGGAACAACAACAATAAAATCACCGGGTTTTCCAGCTACCGGAGTAATAGATCCACCGGCAGTGGATGATATGGAAGCTTTCACATCGGTAGGCCTGAAACCAGGAACAGAAATAGAAAACGGATTTTCAAGACCCATGTAAATAACATTCATTTTGGTGGGTGAAATAATTGCCGGTGCATTGAAAACGTCATAAGCCAATTCATAAGGATACTTGGTCTTTTCACCTGTTGATTTATTGGTTACAACAATTTCTCCGCTGAACTTGAATGATCCCTGTGATGCAGTGCTTCCCACATAGGTGGCTTTACCATTTTTTACCTCAAGAGGTTTTCCACTCAGAAAAATTTCAGGTTGTTGATTAGAGTCATAAGCAGCAAGTAATATTTCTGCTTCGTACTTTTCACCCACAGCAACTGCACTCTTTCCCGTAGTAACACGAACAACGGGAATAAGCGTATTGAATTTGAAGTCTAATTTTCCAATCTGACTCAGTAATTCAGTATTTATATTCTGTTGTGTTGTGCGCACATCTGATTGGATTTTGGTTAAAAGCGTTACACAGGCAATAACCGGAACCATGTGAAAACGTTCAGCTGCCCATGTTTTACCGGGAGTCATTGCTTCTTCTTTCTTGATAATTATTTTCGGTTCGAAAGTTTCCCAGTTTTTCTTGATGTTATCAACTGATTTGGCTACTTCCTCAAGTTTTTCCCGTGTTTTGCCAATTTCCTCCTGCAGTGCATCACCTCTTTTGTTGTTTACCATAATACGGGTAACACTTTCAAGGTCTTTCATGTTTTTATATGCACTGTCGTTTTCTTTGGCATTCCACTCCATACCCCCGCTTTCTTCAATAATCAGGTGCTTTAAATTCTCGACATAGGCATAAAGTTCATCACAAGCTTTATTAACTTCAACAGCTTTTGCCTGATACAGAGCGGCTTCTTTTGTGGTTTCTTTGAGCTTTTCAAAGTTATCCATCACTGCTTTTTCCTGATTATCAATCAATGCAATGGTTTTTAACATACCATCGTTCACTGTTTTGAAAGCCAGGAGGATTTCCGCAGATACGTTGAGTGCAAGCATTGCCGTTAAAACCAGATACATCATGTTGATCATCATCTGGCGTAACGGATTGGTTTTTCCTACTGACATATTTTTAATTTTTAATCGTTACACAAAGATTTTTTCGTTTAACCACGGTAGGTCATTGCACTAAGCATATTCCCGTAAATATTGTTCAGTCCGGTAAGATTTTCATTCAATTTTGAAAATCCATCTTTAATCTGAACCGAAATAGAACCAACATCCGACAGGTTGGACAAAACTTCACCCAACTTATCCTGATACTGACTCATGATTTCTTTATGTTTCGATTGTTCATTCAGCTCAAGCTCATAAACGGAATTCAAAGCTGTCAGATTACTTGTTGCCAGCTTAATCTGGTCGAAATATTCTTTTGAAGAAGCTGATGCTTCGGAGAGCAATGTCATGGCTTCAGCAGCTTTTCCGTAAGATTCATTAATCTTATCCAGACTGGCTGATGCGACCTGTAATTTACCTGCATATTCACTGGTCAACACTGCAGCATTTCCAACTTCTTTCAAGCCATCAACGGTATTGGCAAGTTTGTTCATGCCTTCACCAAGTCGTCTTACCAGAGTGGTTTCAATTTTGGCTTCTTCCAGCATTTTTTCAATTTCTCCTGAAATTGACTTTTTAGCAGTTGATTCACCTTCTTCATGCTCATCAGTTACAGCAAGCTCAGGATAAACTTTCGTCCAGTCATATTCTTTCTGGATATCAAAAGCTGACAGGAAGAATATCAGTGCTTCTGTTGAAAGACCCAGTGTAAGCATAATACCAGCGCCCTTCCAGTGCTGAATTTTAAACAGCGCACCTAAAATAACGACTGATGCACCCCATCCATAAAGTTTTGCCATAAATGCTTTAAAAGCATGGCTTTGTAAAAAACTTCCTTTTTTCTTTGAAGGTTTTGATTTTGCCTTTGCCATCTTTTTCTGAATTTTAGTTAGTTGTTTAAGAATTTAAAAAATTAGTAATTAGAATTTTTATCTTTAATGGAACGACCCATATAAGTCATGACACAACGAAAACCGATGTAGGCTTTGGCTGTATCCTGATATTCATAGGAGCGTGTTCCATTTTGAAGCCAGTATCCGACATCTTTGAAAGAACCTCCGCGAATGGCTTTCCGTTTGATGCTTGCCCGTGATTCTTCATCTCCGACATTTCTGAAATAGTACGGATTCATATCATGAATTACACTGTTAATTCCTTCATCATAGGCATTATCACACCATTCGGCCACATTTCCTGCCATGCAATACAAACCATAGTCATTCGGAAAATAACTGGTAACCCTGACAGGATAATACCCACCATCCTCTGAATAATTACCACGAAGAGGCTTAAAGTTAGCCAGAAAACAACCTTTGCTGTTTCTCAGATAAGGACCTCCCCATGGATATGGACTGAAATCTCTGCCGCCACGGGATGCATATTCCCATTCAGCTTCGGTAGGCAGCCTGAAATCGTTTACTTTTGGCATTCCAATCGATTTGTAATAATCATTGAGATATTTTGTCCTCCAGTGGCAGAATGCTCTGGCCTGAATCCATGAAACACCAACGACAGGATATTCGTCATAAGCAGGATGAAAGAAATATAATTGCGTAAGCGGCTCATTGAAAGCATAAGTAAAGTCTCTTATCCAGCAAAGTGTATCTGGATAAATTCTTACTTTTTCATTGCGGATAAATTTTTCCCTTGAAACAGGGGTTCCTTTACGGTTAAGTTCGTAATATTCTCTTTTGGCTGCTTCATTTAAGTCAAACCATTGATATTCATAAATATATTTTCTGACATCAAACTCATATAAATCACCTTCAAAAACTTCATTGCCCTGATAAAACATTTCTGCAAGGTTTTCCCTGATTTCCGGTAATTCATAATCAAGTTTGGTACGCCAGTTAATGTATTCATCACCATTGGCATTTTCCATTACCCATGCATCTCCAAGGGTTTTTCGGGCAATTGAGTCACGAACCCAGTAAACAAACTGACGGTATTCGTTGTTGGTAATTTCTGTATCATCCATAAAAAATGACTGGATGGTTACCTGCATAGGCCTTGAAGTAAGCGCATAGATAATGTCTTCATCACTTTGCCCCATGTGAAATGTTCCCGTAGGTATGTTGACAGTACCATAGGGCTGGGGGTGATTCCAGATCATTCTTCCACTAACTCCAACAAGTTGACCCTTAGTATTCCTAAGTCCACAACTCTGAAAAAGGAAAGTCAGCGAAACGAACGCAAGTGTAATTAGCCTGAAGTCCTTTAGATATCTCATGATGTTGATAATTAATCAATCGGCAAATTTATACTTTTTTATTTTTATCCTGCAAATTTTTTAACGCAATTAATTTCAAGTTATTATATCCATAAATATTTTGTCAAAATTAAAGTTGTCATTTTAGCCTAATTATAGGGTTTTAAATACCTTGGGGACCAGATAATGTTGGGAATAACCACCTTTGTTTTGGTAACAATTTTGAAACAGTAATTGAATACAACTTCATGAGAACCAGTACTGTAGTTAAGAATCCTGGTAGTGGTCAGGTCGTAGGAATAGCCAAAAGTAAGCTGAGGGGTAAGTCGCATTCCCAGCAATAAAGAAATATCTGCTGCAGGTGAACCCTGTCTGTAATTCAGGCCGCCATAAAATTTGTTTTTGTAAGTAACATTACAGTTGACATCAAATTGTTGTTTTGCTTTATCGATTTTGTAAAGTATCGATGGTTGAATTTCAATATCGGGATTGGCAGGTAATAAAAGATTATATCCGGCCACAACATAGGATTGCCTGACCAGTTTATTGGTGGGTCCGCCATAATTAAATTCTCCTCCTAAAAGATGCTGTGAGGAAATACCAACATAAAACTTATTTGCGGTGAAAACATACATCCCCAGCCCCAAATCCGGTTTAATATCCGAAGCATTCACAGGAATGCCGGGGTCGTTGGGATTGTCAGGTGGTTTCCAGACACCGTCAAAGGCACTTTGAATTCCTCCAACATTGGCACCTACCTGAATCGTACCGAAAGAAAAGTATTTTTTGAGGGAAAGTGTAAAATTTGCAGTCGTTCTTGATTCAAAACCATGTTTATCATTGATAACATAAAAGCCGGCTCCTCCAAGAAAATTTGAGCCGGGTATGGGAGCATGAATGCTGAAAGTTTGCGTTTGAGGGGCAATACCCTGATACTCATTGTCTCCACCAAACCCAAGCCATTGATTGTGATACAAAAAGGTCATACAGATAAATTCCGGATTTGAACCTGTAAATGCGGGATTATAAACAAGTTTGTTAAACATAAAGTTGGTGTACATAGGATCTTGTTGGGCATGAGCAATATTTGCAGAGAAGAAAAAATAGCCTGCCAGCAGACTGAAATAAAGGTGTAACTGATTAATTCTCATAGTCATTTATCTTAAAAATGTACATAACGACTGAAATAACTGAATTGAAAACGCCTGCAAGATAATAAAATTGTAATATATGCAAGCTTTTCCAAAAAAATCTTCACTATTTGTTGACATTTTTAATATATTGCTCGATAGCCATTTTCATGGAAGGTGTTTGTGGAGTCGGAGCGGGAATATCCAGTCGCAGTCCTGCATCGACAACGGCCTTGCAGGTACTTTCACCAAAAGCGGCAATTCTGATGTCATTTTGAACAAATCCGGGAAAATTTTCACGCAAAGAGTTAATTCCGGCAGGGCTGAAAAATGCAATAATATCGTAACTATAGATATCAATATCACTCAAATCTGCTGACACGGTATTGTAAAGAACACTGCTTGAATATCGAATTCCATTGGCATCCAGAAACTCAAATAACTCATTACTGGAAATATTGGAACAGGGAATAAAATAATATTCGTGAGGATTTTTCAGTAAAAGCTCTTCAAGTGTGCGGTCTTTTGTTTTTGGGAAAAAAATTCTTCTTTTTCTGTAAGAAGTAAATTTCTGCAGATATAAGGCATAAGGTTCACTGAGACAGAAGAATTTCATTTCGTTCGGTATGTCAATCTTGGTCTCTTTACATATTCTGAAAAAGTTTTCAATGGCCGTTCTGCTGGTCATTATCACAGCGGAATGATCAAGAATTCTTACTCTTTCCTTTAAAAAATCCATTGATTGAACAGGCTCAACCTTTATAAATTTTCTATAGGTAATTTTAACATTATATTTATTGGCTAAATCCTGAAAGGGGGATGTCTCATCCTTTGGCTCAGGTTGTGAAATTAAAAGATGCTTTATTTTCAATGCCTTAAATTTTAATTGTGATTCAACCCGATAAATTCTTTAATTATCGCAAAATAAAGCGATATTTCAAAGACGCAAAGGTATAACAAAACATAAAACAAATTTGACAGATTAATTTTTTTTATGATGAAATAATTTTTAATTAGCCTGAACAGAATCATGACAATCAGGAAAACTTTTATTATTTCAAAGGCAAACTTATTAATTGGCGGGCTTGCAAAGTAAATTAAAATCAGAAAAGGAATTAATAAGACTCCTGCCATTCTGTTAAAAGTGAGAATCTGACTCAAATGTACATTTTCAGTTCCTCTTTTAAAAAAGACACGATAAAAAATCCTGATGATCATGATTTGAACAAGGTATAACAATGTAATTATCCTGAAAATCTGCCAATAACCCATTACTGATCTGATTTCTGACAATTTAAGAAAAAACAGGGATAGGGAGAAAATAAAAATGATATCAAGAATAATATTATTAATTAATAGGAAGGACTGAGCTTCCTTTTTCGACAAGTTATCAAGAAAAGAAGTGGTCGAATAAGTATTTCTGAAAATATTCAGGAAATAATCCGGATTTAATATCCTGATTAACAGAACGATTAACAACATAAATATCAGCGCAAAAAATAAATAGGTACTAAATAAGTTGTACTTTTCCCGGGGTTTTTCAGGATACAAAAGATGCATCTTTATTATTTGGCTGTGCGTTTTCCAAAGATTGCTATCCTGATGATATTGAAAATGATAGACAGTAAATGGAACAGGTAAAGTGGTATCTGATGAAGGATGATATTTTTGTGAATATGTTAATGAAAAGAAGGTCAGACTAAAGCATAACAATATTCCTGCTTTGAGTTTCATTATTTATACAAGAGTTTAATAAACTGATTCAAATGTTCAACCGGAGTAATTTTTATGTTTTTAAAGGATTTATGCTGAAACTTATTGTAAGAAGAAATAAAAATCTGCGAAAAACCCAATTTTTCAGCCTCAAAAATTCTTCTTTCCAGTTGCCTGACAGGCCTGATTTCTCCTGAAAGCCCAATTTCGCCAGTAAAACAGGTATCAGCCTGAATAGGGCTATCGAAAAAAGAAGAAGTTAAGGCCGAAACAATGCCGAGATCAGTAGCTGTGTCGGTGATTTTCAGCCCACCGGCCACATTAAAGAAAACATCCTGCGAAATAATTTTTAGTCCGCACCTTTTTTCCAGAACTGCCAGCAACATGGAAAGTCTTCTGTTATCGTAACCCGTACTGTTTCGCTGGGGAGTTCCATAATAAGTAGGAGTTACAAGTGCCTGAAGTTCAATTAACATAGGTCTTAGCCCTTCCAGCATGGCTGAAACGGCAATACCGCTTAAATGGCTCTGGCGGTGAGTGAGTAAGATATCTGAGGGATTGGATACTTCAATTAATCCTTTTTCCGACATTTCATAAATACCTAAATCAGACACTGAACCAAACCGGTTTTTGATTGTACGGAGAATTCTGTAGTCATAATTTCTGTCACCCTCAAAATACAGCACTGTATCAACCATGTGTTCGAGTAGCTTAGGCCCTGCCAGATAACCATCTTTGGTGATATGACCAATTAATATTAATGTAATATGCTGGTTTTTAGCAATCTCACTTAACCTCGCTGTGCAATCCCTGATTTGCGACAGGCTGCCTGCAGGGCTTTCGATATTGGAGGATGATAAAGTTTGAACCGAGTCAATGATGATAAGTTTTGGATTCAGGTGCTGGAGATATTGGATAATTAACTCAAGATTTGTTTCTGTCAGCAGGTAGCAGTCGGGATTGGCCAATCCAAGTCTTTTTGCTCTCATTTTGATTTGTGAAGCACTTTCTTCACCTGAAATATAAAGGCTTGAAAAGTTTTTCAGACGTAAAGCAAGTTGTAAAAGAAGTGTCGATTTACCTATTCCGGGTTCGCCTCCGATAAGTGTAACAGATCCGGGGATAAGTCCACCTCCTGTAATCCTGTTCAGTTCACCATCCGGCAGCATCAACCTGTCTTTCTCAGAAATCTCCAGATTCCCAAAGTTATCAATATTTATAGGCTTTGATGACCCGGCTAATTCCTGTTTTGATTTTTCAGGGACAATTTCTTCTGCAAAGGTATTCCATTCTCCACATGAAGGACATTTTCCCTGCCACTTCAATGAACTGGCGCCACAGTTCTGACAAATATAGGTTGTCTTTATTTTTGACATACTCTTGAAGTATTAATCAAACAAATCCTGCTTATCCATGTTATTTTCATACCATTCATCAATTTCAGAAGGCATCTCGGCAGCTTTTTTTGCCAGATAATCACATCTCTCATTTTCGGGAATACCTACATGCGATTCAACCCATTTGAATTTAACATTTTGCTTTTTAATCAGTTTTAAAATTTTCAGCCATAAATCAGGATTTTTTTTCCCTTTAAATCCTTTGCTGTGCCATGAATAAACCCATTTTTTTTCTATGGCATCGACCACATATCTTGAGTCTGAATAAACAGTAAAATTCAGTCCTTCTTTGTTCAGTGCTTCCAGTGCTAAAATAACCCCCATCAGTTCCATCCGGTTATTGGTAGTTTTTCTAAAACCTTTTGAGATTTCTTTCCTGTTTGAACCATATTTCAGTACAGCGGCACATCCACCTGGCCCCGGATTTCCGAGAGCCGAACCATCTGTATAAATTATTAATTCCGGTGGGTTTTTCATTACAGGGAATATTTGTTTTCGAGCATGGCAGAATATAACCCCTTGTATCTGTTTTGATAATGATGATAATGGGCATTAATGATTGAGATAACCTCTTCTTCATTATTCACTTTGAAAATGATATCGCCCTCCCATTCGACTCTTTTTCTGTCGTCAAGGCGTGTACCTGCCAGTTTTCCGCTCCATCCTTCAACATTGTAAGCAATAAGCATACGTTTGAAAGTCCATGCAAATGCCATTTCTGAAAGTGTTCCTGCTCTGCCACCGATAGCCACCACCACATCAGAATTTGCAACGATTGCATTGCGATAAGTATCTAATCCTGTTGCAATTACCACATCAAGATATTTATTTGAAATTTCGGGATCAAAGGTTGGCAAAATACCAATACAAAGACCATCATAATATTTTTCCGATTGCTTTGCCCCTTTTGCAACTGCTTCCATGATGCCGGTCATTCCACCTGAAACTATTCTGAAACCATTGTCAATCAGGGCTTTTCCTAATTGTTCCGATAATTTATAAATGGATGAATCTCTGTCAATTCCGGCATCTCCGATGATACCTACGGTAATTTTTCGCATGAAATACCAAATTAATTTTCATGCAAAGGTAACGAGAAGACTTAATCTTCAAGCAGATGCGAATAGTTTTCGATCTTTTTCAAACATTTCGCTGAAGGTCTGATGTATCCTATATCAAGCAACTTCAGCAAACGTGTTGTTTCTGCATATTCAGCCTCAAAATCCTGGCGGGTTTCTTTCAGCTGATTGATTGTTAACTCGCTTTCCTTATCAAGTTCGTTGTAAAATGACAATATTGCAAGATCTTTCCATGTGTCACTATGTTGCATAGGCATTTCATTTTGATGATTTTAACTTAGAAACGTACTTTCTGAAATATTATTGTAATGGGGCGATTTTTTTAATAACTCCCAAAATATTTTCTTAAAAACCATTCTGCGGCAAGCAGGAAAACAATAAGAAAGAATATAACTTTATTGTCAATCAAATCCCTTGTCTCATAGCTGAAAAAAGTAACGGGTTTAATTTCTTTGCTGTTGAAAATCTCTTTTGTTAACTGATTCATCGTTTCAGGATAAAACATTTTTCCGTTATTGTTGATGGCCAATTGGTACATCAGATGATGATCGGCCGTTAATTCCAAATGTTCCAGCTCTGTTTTTTTAACGATCAAAATTGCTTTGATCTGCGTTTTTTTCCCGTCAATAATTGTTTCAGCGACTAATAAATATTGCCCCTCGGGAAAATAACCGGCATTCACCCGATAACCTTCACTGATTTCCTGAAACTGAAAGTTTGTCGATTTGTTTTCAGAATTAATGACAGAAAGCATGATTTGTGCATTCTTCTGCTTTTCATAACTTTTATTAAGCAATTCAACAAAAATTTCAATCTGTTCATCTTCATCGAAAACATACGTTGGCTGGCTAAACCGGAACAGCCTTCTGTCTTCCTTCAGGGATAAAAAGCGGATGGTTTTGGATAAAAATTCATTAAAAAACTCCGTTTTTCCTGAAAGCTTAAACTCGGTCATTTTCCATCGCCAGATTCCTTCACCACAAATCACTGCAGCCCTTTTTTCTTCGTTTCGGAAAAAAACAATCAATGGTCTTTCAGATTTGACATTTCCGATTTTCTGATAAAACAATGTCTGATTTTCACCGGAGATTTTATAATTGCCATAAAAAGTAGTCAGGGGAGGTAATTCATTTATCATTCCGGAAGGAGAATTTTCGAGTTCAAAATAGCTGAAATGTTCGGATAAAACAGGTTGTGCATTTTCGAATGATCGCTTGTTTTGCAATATCTGCAGGCCTGTATTCAATCTGTTGAAATTTCCGGCTGAACTTTGACTTCCGAGGATATAAAGTACCGGTATTTTTTGTTTGTTCAGATAATCCAATATTTTTACGGCAGGTTGATTTTCAGAAGGCAATTGATGAAGAATGACAACTGTCCGGTTTGAAATATTTTTGTCTAATAATGCCGGATTTGCTTCAATTTCAGCAGCCAGATAATCCTCTACTTCAAAATTATTGGATTCCCTGAAGGCTGATTTTATGGCTGAAATATCGGGGTGCGGGCTGTTGCCAATCAGTAAAATCTTATTTTTGTTTTCAAGGACTTCAACATAGAAATCCCTGATATTATTTTTCCATGTAATTTCATTTTTCAGAAAGTTGAGGGTTACCGTATATTTTTGAATACCTGATTCTTCTGCATCTATCAAAGCATCTGTTTCATAGAAAAAAATATTGTCTTTTATTGGAATAGTTGTATTAAAAACCGTTTTACCGTTATGGATTATTTTTAAAACTGCACTTTCCCCTCTGCATTTCCGGGCTTCAATGAACATCTTGACAGGAAACTGATTCCCTTTAAAGGAAATATCATTAAAAACCACATTTTTAATTTTCAGATCTCTGCGTGGAGATGTGTCTCCAAGTGCAACGGTATAGACCGGACAGGAAAAAACAGGTGAAGCCAGTAAAGGATCGCTCCCCTGATTGTAAATGCCATCAGACATGATAATGATAGCTCCTGCATTCCGGTTATAGGTCTGCTCATATAAGGAATTAATCATCGCAGAAATATCCGTCCGTTTTTCTTTGAAGTCGGCCTTAGCATTCTTTTTAACCTCGCTCCCAAAGCTGTAGCTGATGACTTCGTATTTTTCTGACAGTTTTTCTTTCAGATCAGTATATTCATTAAAGAAATCTTTTCTGTAATACTGGCTGTCTTCGTTTAAAACTATGGATTCTGAATTGTCAAACGCCATTACGATAAATGGCTTTTCTATCTTTTTGTAAAATTTTTTGATAAAGGGAGATAAAAGGAAAAAGCTAATCAGGGTGATGGTTAAAAACCTTAGGAGAATCAGAAGGCTTTTAGGGAAAGAGAGAAGTTTTTCATTCCTGAAAAAACTTTTTTTCCCGTACATCAGCCAGGTAAGAGTAACACCAAGGATAATGCAAAAAATAATTAGCCAGTATGGATAAAGAGTATGAATCACGCCAAATAAAAATTTGAATACAATTATCAAAAGGAGTGCAAAAATACGGGATTGTTATAGTTGGCTCAAGAGAAATTACTTCAGCCGCTTTCTGACAAGCTGAATCTCATTTTCATTTAGCTGAAAAATATTGTAAACCAGTTGGTTGAGTTCATTATATCTGATTTCAAACAATTTTTCATCCATCGTTGAAAGTACGATTCTGTCATGCAGCTTTTCTATTTGCTTCAAGGTTTCCTGAGGTAAAACGGGCAGTGGCAGGCTTTCAAGGTGGCTCCGCAACACTTTATGGGTAAAATATTTTTGTCTGAAAATAAACTGATAGAGCTCGGAATTAAATAAACAGGCAATGACTTTCATCGGATAATCTTTTAGTTTGGGGATCACAGCATTGGCACTGTTAAGCGTCAGGTGTTTTCCCGTATCATAGGCAAACACAAGCCTGTTAGAAATAAAACGGTAAATGAGTTTTTCTTTTGCCTTGAATTTATATAAAGGAGAAGCCTGTTGCAGTTGACTCGGGTCGTAAAAGATGAAATTTGAAGCAGTTTTTATTCTGAAGGGCTGAATATCAACACCTTTAAGAATTTTCTGATAGCCTTTCTTTTTGATTTTAGCTAAAAACTTCGAGTTGTCTCCTGTTACAATTCCCAATACCCAGTCAGCATTTCCTGTTAGGGTAATATGGGGAAAAGCCCAGATTTTTTCCAGTAATCTGACATCTTCCTCTGTGTTATGAATATCAAAGATAAACTGGTCGTTCCGTAAAAAGCGAATAGGGGAAATAAAGTACTGTCTCCCGTTTTCGACAGAAGCAAGATAGGCTTTCTCCGGATTTTTTTTCTCCAGATCAATCCTGACAACCGGACTGAAAACACCTGAAAATACGCGGTTATAATTTTTAATTTTCCTGATTTCTGCATTTTTTAAGATAAATGCCCTGATGTCTTTATGGGTTTTGATATTCAGAATGGATTCAGGAAGCAAATAGGAAAGATAACCTCCTTCCTGAAGAAGGTTAAGTCCGATAAAGATAAAATAGGAATATGATTCCATGCTGAGTATTTCCGGGTAATATTCTTTCAGAAAAGTCAGCTGTTCGTGGCGGAATTCAGCCCCCCATGGCGGATTGCCCAAAATCAGGTCAAATTTTCTGTATTTTCTGCTATGATCGTCAAGCGAATAATTGTAAATGAAATTTCTTTGATAAATATTCGGATTAAAGTCAAAATCGCTGAAAAGTATCATCAGATTAATGCGTGCTATCTGAACAGCAACCGGATCAATATCATAACCCCAAAGGCAGGTTGGCTTCAGCAGGCGTCCCAGTTTTTTAATTCTTTCGCCAGCAGCCAGTAAAAACTGACCGCTTCCGCAGCACAAATCCAGTATTTTAGCATTACCCTTGATTTTGTTGAGGTATTCTCCAGCCATTTCATCGCATATTTGTTTTGGCGTATAAAATGACCCGTTTTTTGACTTTTCACCCGAAGATGTCAGCGACTGATAAATAACACCGATGGGATCGCTTATCTCTGGGAGCTGAAAATCAAGCAATTGTTGATACAGGTCAGTCTTTTTCTCAAAATCAAGGTGTGTCTGCCAGAGATTAAGCTCCTGAATGACGTTGATATTATTACTTTTCTTGTTGTATAGTTTAAGCAATTCCCTGAAAGGAAGCTTCAGTAATAAACCGGATGAAATAAGGTGATTTAAACAAAGACAGAAAATGCTTTCATTGATATTTAACTGATTTTCAATGATGTATTCGTAAATAAGTTTTATTTTATGCGTATCTTCAGGATGGTCGAAATGTTCATCAGGAATAAAAGTTTTGTTCGAATTTTTTTTATTGGCTCTGGAATTAAGACGCCCGATCAGTCCGCTTTCAATTTTTTTCTGAAGGTTTACTATTTCAGAAAAACTGAAGAAAACTCCTTTATCGGCACGGATGCCATTCAAATAACCTTGTTTTTCCCAGTTTAAAATCGTTGCTGAAGAAACCCCCAGCTGACGGGCTGATTCAATTAAAGTCAGATTCTTTTTCATCTTAAACCGACTGACAAATATCTATGGTAATTTAATACAAATATTCAGAATTTATCAACAAGTCATAAGTATGACTGCGTTTTAAATCCCCTGTTTTCCACAGAGAAAAAATTTTGTATAATTTAAAAAAGCTGTATTTTAGCAACCCAATAATATGTCAATTTCTATACAGTAATAAGCAAAATTACAAGATTATGAAAATTTTAGGCTGGATTGGAAGAATTATTTTTGGACTGGCATTTATGGGGTTCGGAATTAATCATTTCAGGAAAACAGAAAAAATTGCAGGATATATTCCCGATTACATTCCCTGGCATACGTTCTGGGTATATTTTACAGGTATTGCATTTATTCTTGCCGGAATCAGCATTGCCATTCATTATAAGTCAAAAATTGCAGCCATTGCCCTTGCAGCTATGATTTTCCTTTTTATTGTCATTCTCTATCTGCCCGACATGATGTCGTCAAAAATGGCAATTGTTAATTATGGTGCTTTTATTGGAGCCGCTCTGTTTGTGGCTGCCAATTCAAAAAGCTGATTGTTTTTTTGTTTTATATGAATTTTTTAATTGTTTGAAAAAACTTTAACTGGCATGAAAATCGCATTAAAGCGAATCAAAATTTAACCCTTAAAAATTTTCACTATGAAAAAAGTTAAAAATTTATTATTCTTTTTGTCATTATTAGCCGGTCTGACCTTTGTTATCAGCAGCTGTGTTGATGAACCTGTTGTTTCAGACCTTGATGTAACCGTTACAGCTAATAAAACAATTCTGATGAATGGTGACACTTTAAAAATCACTATTGAGGCAGTAACGACCAATGATAAGATTACCAACATTACAGCCGTTAAAACCGGTGGAACTGCATTGAATGTACCTGCCATCACTGACAATAAAAACTACACCGGTGTTGCAGAATACATTGTAAATGATGCAGATGGTGATCTGGAATTTACTGTTACAGTTTCGAGTCAGGAAAATGCCACTCCCGTTGTGAAAACATTGAAAGTGAAAGTAGTTTCCGCTATTGAAGTTACACTTGGTGCTTCCGCAAGTCCGCTGCCAAGTTTCATAAATGGAACTACCCTTCAAACCTATACTGCTACTCAGGCATTTGCCAATCAGGATCAGGTTGACCTCGTTTATACCTGGAGTGATACAGAAGGAGCCATTATCGGTGCCCCTGCCGACAATGCATTTGTCCTGGCTAACTGGACCACCAAACATACCACCAAAATTGCCCGTATTTCAGAAGAATCTTTATCCGCAGTCAGTGGTGTTACCGGAACTTCAGTCAGAAATCTCGTTGTTGGGGATAAACTTGGATATATTACTGATTCAGGCACCCAGGGAATTATCATTGTAACTGCTATCGTAGTTAATAACAATGGCAATACTACCTTTAAATTTAAGGTAATCAAATAATAAATCCATAACAACTTAAAAAGGCTGTTTCTTTGATGAGGCAGCCTTTTTTTTTTACCTCAGAAGTGAAATGGTACCGTAATAATATTTGGCTATTCCATTGGTACCTTTTGCTGTTAAATGATAATAATAGATTCCATCCTGACAAGGATTTCCACTCAGGGTACCATCCCATCCTTCATTTAACCTATTGCTTTCAAATACTTTTTCTCCCCATGAGTTAAAGATAATCAATTGAAATTCAGTAATAAATGCACCAACAGACAAAAAGACCTCATTCAGATTATCTCCGTTTGGGGTAAATGAATTGGGAATGAATAAACGGAATGATGTAGGTGTACAGACAATATTAGAAGCCGATTCAAGCTGATCAGGATTTCTCATTGCAATGATACGGTAACAATAATAGTCAGCATCGAATTGTGAATGATTATCTCTGAAACTATAGTCGATGCCGGGATTGGCAGCAGGACTGACAAAGCCGATGGGAATGAACTCATTCTCACTGATGTAGGAAACACAAGCAGGACTTAAGCATGGTGCTGCTTCAACCTGATAGGATGAAACTCCCCATGGCCAGCTCTGATAAGCTGTCCATTTTAATAAGTTTAGTGCTTCATTTGTATCTGGCTGCAATAAAACAGGTTTCCCGACATTTTTTGACAAAACGATATTATTACAACTGTCAGTTAAACTGATTCTGTAGTAATAGCTTGTTTTATTTACATCGCATGAATCGTCATAAGCAGAAAATACATTGGCATTCAGAATTTTAAAAGGTTTAAAATCGTTTCCGTTTACTGATTTCTCAAGTGTAAATGATTTTACCAATCCGCTATCCGGAGGTAGCCACTCAATAAGCGGTTTCTGATCGATGATGGTAGCCCTGACAATTTCATTCTGATGAGTTTTGCCCGGAATTTTCAGAGTTTTAATGATTTCTGCTGTACAACCCTTGTCAGAGGTTGCCTGATGAATGACAGGATATTCTCCCGGACTCAGATACAGGAAATTAGGGTCCTTGTTCTGAGAAGTAACATTACCGTAACCGAAATCCCAAAACCAGGAAACAATCTGATAGCCCGGCTTTATGGTGCATTTTGAGTAAAAACGTATTTCTTTTTCGGGGCATAGCGTAGAGTAGGTGAAATCCATAACAGGGTCAGGATAAACTATTACTTTTTTCTCCGTTGAATCACTGCATTTTTTATCTGAAATAGCAATAAGCCTTATGGTAAATACTGAATCGAAATAATAAGTGTGTGTCGGCAGGGGATCGGGGCAGGTGGTATAGTCGCCCCAATTCCAGTTGTAATAAATGATCCCATCCGAAATGGTTGTTTCGTTGGAAAATGAAAAATAATTACCGCTCAGGCATTGGGCAGTATCACTTGTTATTTTGAATTTTGCTCTGGGAGCGGGATGAATTTTTATCGTCCGGGATACAATGTTAGTACATCCGGAATCATTCACCGCTATCAACATGACAACCTTAACTCCATCATTATCATAATGATGCATTACGACACTGTCTTTGGTATAGCAGACCTTATCATCCCCGAAATGCCAGTAATACTGCAGATTTTTCTGCCTGACTTTAAAAATGAAAAGATTGTCATTTTCGCATTGAATGGTATCGTTAACAGTAAAATAAGCATCAGGCGAAGGCCTTACCGAAAAATATTTTTTAATGCTGTCGCGGCAATGATGTGATGTGATGACATATAAATCAATTTCATAAATGCCAGGTTCAGGTAATTTCGGTGAATATGTTTTCTTGTTAAAGAAGGTGTCATTATTAAATACCCAGTACTTATTCAGGAAAACATCACCCGAAAGTGAAGAATTATCAGTGAATACAAAATTCTGTTCATCATAGCATTGAGAATATTGATTGATGCTGAAATCTGCCACAGGCATGGGAAAAATGCTCACAATTAATACAATAATACTATCACAGCCGTCATACTTCTGAAGTGTATCGTAATAAATTCCTGATAAAGAGTATGTTGAGTTATTAAAAATATAATTTCCGCACGAACTGGCAAAAATACTGTCAAAAACCGCTTCGCAAGGAGGAGGGGACTGAGACTCAGAAAAAGTTTGCCGACTATAATTTTCAGGATGTATTTTTTCCTCCGGAATAGAAGATGCATTTGCAATGAACAAAGCCCCTGTCAGCAACAGAATTGAAATAAATACCTTTTTTGCTTTAATGAGAGGCATGTATTTGTCGATTCAGTGAAAATTATTCATTAGTATCTGAAAATGAAAAATGTTACATCATTTTCAAAAAAAATGAACATTAACAGTCAGGTTAATCTTCATACATGAACGACTGATAATCCTGTTTGATTCCCGTTACTTTGAATTCAGTTCTTCTGTTTTTTGCCCTGCCTTCGGGATTATCGCTACCATCTTCAAATTCATTCGGAGCAACCGGCTGACTTTCCCCATATCCTCTGGCAATCAGCCTATCCGGACTTATCCCTTTCTTAATCAGGTAATTAACCACACTTTGGGCTCTTTTTTGAGAAAGCGTCATGTTGTAGCTGTCACTTCCCTTACTGTCGGTGTGAGAGCTAATTTCAACAGTAATTTCAGGATTCTCAATCATTAACTGATAAATAGTGGAATCAATGACAGCTTTTGCAGAATCTGTCAACGTATATTTGTCGAAAAGATAATAAATGTTTTTGACAATCAATGGTTTAACCGGTATTTTTCTCAGAACGAAATCATGGAAAAATGAATCAGAATGGTTAATGTTCTTTGTTGATAATGAATAATTTGACGAAAAGTACCCATTTTTGGAGGCAGTCATTTTGTAGGAATAGCCGGGTTCGAGCCTGAACAGATACATCCCTTCTGCATTGGTGATGAATGGTTTAACCAGAATTTCCTCATTTCCTGAAACGACAAACAATGATACTGTGGCACTATCGAGCAGTTTCCCTTCGGAGGGAAGTTTTTTAAAAGGTTTATCAATAAATTCTTCAATGTACAGTTCTTTGTTCAGGTTTTCAAAAGAAATCACCCTTCCCGATATTTTGAGAAATATTGATTGTTTTACTGTAAATTCATAGATATCATCACAGCAGGTAATACCTGCCATGGAAGTTCCCCCTCCTCTGTTTGAAACGATAAAGCCTTTATCGGGGTTATGTGGAAAAGTTCTGTACCAGAGGTCATCAGCGCTGCTGTTGATGGGAATACCAGCATTTTTAGGCTCTTCCCATTTCCGCAGGGCACCCACTGTACTAAAAACATCATAGCCTCCAATTCCGGCAAGGCCATCGGAACTGAAATAAAACTTATTGGTATTCAGATCGATAAAGGGAGTAGCCTCGTTCATGGGCGTGTTGATTTTACTCCCGCAGTTTTTTGGCTCAGTATATTCATTGGTTTTGGGATCAAGAATACTGTACCAGATATCGAGGCCACCTTTTCCGCCTTTTCTGTTGCTGACAAAGTAAAGTACTTCTCTGTTCTGCCTGGGTTCAAAACCTGCTGCCGGCTGTGTATTAGTTGTCCCGGGCTTATTAATCGTTTTCGGGAGCTTTACCGGAGCTGTCCAATTATTTCCGTTTTTCTCAGAATACCAGATGGAACATATTATCTGATGATTTTCATCACTTTCGCAAACAGTAAAATAAATACGGTTCCCATGCGGGCAGATATAGGGGTTACCCACATTCTTCTTCATCAGATTAAAAGAATCACTGAGCTTCATTCCACCTTTCCAGTTTCCGTTTTCTGCAATTGCCTTGTAAAAGCTGCTGTATTCAGAAAAACTTTCGCTGACTGAGCTGAAATAAACCGCACGGTCGGTTCTGACAGAAGAGTAAATAAAACTTTTTTCATCAATCGGGAAGGGAGCAAAATCAGTATGTAATTTATTGACTGTTGTATCAAGGATTCTGATTTCTGTGAGACGGGTTGTATCGTTCAATAAGTTATTCAAAATCAAATCACAACCTTCAATTTCTATTTTAGCCTGTTTTCTGAAAACTTCATTTCTGCCACCCGGCCTGACCTTTTTCCTGTAGGAAGTAAAAACCTTCCTTGCTTCCTCATATTTTCCGTTCATCTTCAATACTCTGGCATAGGAGAACATCAGTTCAGGCTTAGGATGGGGAGAAAGTTTCAGGGCTTTTTCGAAATAAATCTCAGCCAGCAAGTAATTTCTGGTTTCAAGGTAAAGATGAGCTACTTTGTTGAGATAATACCTGTTTTCAGGCTTCTTTTTAAGAAATGCTGAATATTGTTCAATAGCTGAATATTTATCACCCATCATTTCATATCGTAATCCCAGTTTTTTATTTCTGGCAGCAGAAAGTTCATCTGCTGTCTGGCTGAATGCTGAAAATATCAGAAAAAAGACAAACAGAACGGAAAAACTATATGAAATATAAATTTTCATTCAGAATCTTTCACAAGGAATTTTGTATTGATCAAAAACCTTATTAATTGCCGTGTAAATCAGCGTAATCTCAACAGCTCCCTGATAAGTAGTATATTTTCCAAGACCTGAGATATTGATGTCATAGCCAAGTCCAAGGTCAAATTTCCTGTAACTCAATCCGGTCATAAATATCAGGGCATCTACATTTCTGTCAAAGCCATTTCTGAGAAATACCCCGGTATTGATGGATTTTAAACTGTTTTTCAATTGATTGGTTTTGAAATTAAAATAAAATCCCGAAAGCATCTCAGAAGCTTTATTCATTTCAGAAAACATCCACGAAGGAGTTACAATCCATTTTTCTGATAAAGGGAAAGAAAGTCTGAAGAAAGCTGTTTTTCTGAGAGGTAAAAAATTCTGCCTGTTATTAAATGATTCCTCAGGCCTGTTGATATGGAAAAAGGCAATTCCTGCTTCAGGCCTGATATTGTGGAACGACTTATTCCAGGAAATACCAGCATTAAGATCATAATAATCAATCTTTTGGCTTAAACCCGCATCAGCTGTCGGGAAAGTCGGGTCATAATAACCTGAAATTTTATCATACTGGTCAGGAAAAGTCAGTTTGGTTAAATCATACTTTCTTATGACATATCCTGTCTGAACGCCCAGATGAAAATGGTTTTTCCCCAGATCAGGATGCCATGAGAGGTTGAGAAAATACTTTGACAGGTGATAAACATCATCACCACTGTTGTCATCAACCAGACTCAAGCCATAGCTTAACTTATTTTTTCTGAGGAACAATTGTTTATCAAATGAAAAATAATGGCTTTTAAAGGGGTATTTCAACGTAAACCATTGATTTCGATAGACATCTGCCAGTCTCCATTCCCCGGAATGATTCCCCGAAAGAGCAGGGTTAAGGGAAACAGGAGACAAAAAAAATTGGGAAAAATGAATGTCCTGAGCAAAAACATTCAATCTGGTAAATACTATAATGATGAAAAATGTGTGAAACGTTTTTGTATCAATGCTCAAAATCGTATTATCTTTGTATGCAAAGATAAACAGATACTTGCTTAGGAAATCAAATATTATATTAACATTTTCAGGTAAAAGTGTTCTGCATGTCTTATTTATCTTTATTCTCCCTTATCTGACAAAAGCTCAACCTGTTGCGGATTTTACAGCCAATATTACTATCGGGTGCAGTCCGCTGGTAGTATCTTTTACCGATAAGTCCACCGGCAATGTCAAATCATGGTATTGGGATTTCGGAAACAGCAACACTTCCACCCTCCAAAATCCGCAAACCACATACACCTCTCCCGGAAAATATACGGTAAAACTTACGGTTTCAGACGGGACAAACAATCATACGGTAACCAAAACAGATTATATCGTAGTTTTAAAAAATCCGACAGCCGGATTTTCAGTTTCCGCTGCCACGGTAGGTTGTGCACCCTTTACCGTCAGTTTTATCGACCAGTCGAATCAGGGAGATGCCATCATCTCGCAATGGATATGGGATTTCGGAGATGGAAATATCGGTACTCAGAAAAATCCGACACATACTTATTCTTCTCCCGGCAGCTATTCTGTATCCCTTCATGTGATTGACATCTACGGATGTTCGGATACAAGATTTATTACAAATTATATAAAGGTCAATAGTACTCCGAAAGCGATATTTTCAAACAGTCAGCAGAAATATTGCAAGACACCTGCTCTGGTCAGTTTTACAAATTCCTCAACAGGCAATCCCACATTAAGCTATTTATGGGATTTTGGAGATACTACCACCTCCACCGTGAAAGATCCCGTCCATAGTTACCTGTATCCGGGAACATTTTCCGTTAAACTGGTTGTTACCGATGGAAACGGGTGTAAAGATTCAATTATAAAAAACAATCAGATAGAAATTGATAATGTGAAGGCATATTTCCAGCCCGATAAGGATACCGTCTGTACTGCTACTTTTTTCAGGTTGAACAATCAGTCGCAGGGTGCAAAAAACTATTTCTGGAATTTTGGAGATGGAAACACGACCAATGTCCCCAATCCGAGTTATTTATACCTCAATCCCGGGAAATACCTGGTGTCTCTGAAGGTTACCAATGGATCCTCCTGTGTTGACAGTATGGCAAGGTATATTACTGTCGAACAGCTTACAGCAGGCTTTCTGACCTCGCTGCCCTTATACAGTTGTAAACCTCCGTTAACCGTAAGTTTTGTAAATCAGTCCGTCAATGCGGTAAAATATATCTGGGATTTCGGAGATGGCGACAGCTCGACAGATAAAAATCCTGTGCATGTTTATACCACGCCCGGGGTTTTTACCCCCAGCCTGACCGTGATAGGCGCGGGAGGTTGCGTTAAAACGGTTATTTCTGATAAAAATGTTGAAATTATCCCGCCACAGGCAGCTTTTATGGCCGATTCCATGTCGGGATGTGCCCCTCTGCATGTTACCTTTACTGACCGTTCGAATTCAAAAGAGCCTATAACTTCATGGCACTGGGATTTTGATGATGGTGATACCTCTGACCTGCAAAACCCGGCTCATGTTTTCGTTAAAGATACTACTTATGAAGTAACGCTTAAAATTACAAATTCAGCGGGATGTGTTGGCATCAGCAAACTTCATATCACTGTAGGAATCAAACCCATAGCAGGATTTTATGTCAAGCCCGACACCTCCTGTGCTGTCGATTCCGTCTGGTTTTACAGTACGTCTTATACGCCTTCAGGAAAGCCGATTGATTTCTGGCAATGGACTTTTGGAGACGGGGGCAGTGGCTCTGGAGACAGTTGCGGACATCAGCATGTAGATACCGGATTTATGAGTACTCAACTGGTGGTGGGCTATCTCGGCTGTTACGATACCATCAAAAAAGATAGTGTTACCTATATCAACGGTCCTATTTCGGTTATTTCCTTCCAGCAGGATTGTAAAAAGCCGTATGATGTAACCTTCGTCAATCATCACAAAGGCATGCATCACTGGGAAATTGATTTCGGAGACGGCCAGAAACTTACGCACCTGACCGTGGACAGTGTCTATCACAAATATACCGGAAAAGGCATGTATACTGTCAATACTGTTGCCTATAACGACTCAACCGGATGTAAATGGCCGAACACCGTTTATGTCAGTGTTCAGGAAGTGCTTGCCGATTTCAAGCCATCTGTTAAACACATTTGTGCTGAAGATTCTTTTATGTTTCTTTATACCGGAACAGGCGGAAGTATTCATACCTGGCATTTCGGAGACGGAACGGTTTCGTATGAATCTTCCCCCAAACACGCTTACCGAAAACCCGGCTATTACAAGGTTAAACTCCTTTCAAAAGAATTTGGCGGATGTGCAGACAGTATTGAAAAAACAGTCAGGGTTTACGGGATTACCTCCGATTTCAGCTGTGATACTTTTGGATGTGCTCCGTCAGCCATTCGCTTTTTCGACAAATCAGTGTCGGATACAGCCATTTATCTCTGGCGGTATTTATTTGATGACGGGCAGACTTCCTCATTGCCCAATCCTGTGCATACCTATAAAAACAAAAAATTTTATTCACCAACCCTGATTGTTGAAAATCTTGCCAACTGCAATGATACCCTTACCCTGACCGACAAAGTCATCATTGAAAGGCCTGCAGCAGGCTTTTATGCTTATGACAAACAGCTTTGCTGGCAGGATTCCGTAAAATTTTCCAACACTTCTCTTGGAACAGGATTAAAATTTTTATGGAATTTCGGGGATGGCAATACTTCTTCAATACGTGAACCGGTCCACCATTATTCTACTTCAGGAAAATTTACAATTACTCTGATGGTTACCGATCAGAACGGCTGTAAAGATACCCTTACGGCTGTCAACTACATCGAAGTTCAGGAAAAGCTGAAAACTAATTTTTATGCTGATACCATTTATGCCAATTGTTATCCGCTTCTGGTCAAATTCTATGACAGTTCAAACATTCAGGACATCCTGCTGTATGAATGGGATTTTGGCGACAAAACACCTAAATCGTACCTGAAATCTCCTGCACACAGCTATACAAAACCCGGTAAATATGATGTTTCGCTTTTCATGGTAACCAATTTTGGCTGCACAGATACCATGATAAAAAAACAATATATCGTCATCAAAGGGCCTGTAGCCGATATTGGCATTTCCCCTGATACTATCTGCAAAAACCAGTTTACCAGTCTGTTTATTACTTCAAAAAAAGATGTTTATCAGTTCGAGTGGGATTTTGGCGATGGTGTCATTGCAAAAAATGCCCCCGACTCGATCAGGCATCAGTATAAACATGCAGGAATGTTTTTCCCGAAACTCCTGTATATGGATTCTTCCAAAACCTGTGTAAAATATGCGGAAGACACTTTGTTTGTTTCGTCAGTAAACGGCTATTTTACGGTAAGTGATTCGGTGGGTATCATTCCTCTGACTGTTCAGTTTACCGGATACGGTGATCCAGGAATTATCTCGTGGTGGTATGATTTTGCCGATAGTATTACTTCCGTTTTGAAAAATCCGGAACATACCTTCAAACGTCCCGATACATTCTTTGTAAAACTGGTTGTTACCAATACACTTGGCTGTAAAGATACCTTTACAAAAATGATCATTGTGGAGCCCCTGCCACCCATTGTCGATATGCCGAAAGCCTTTACACCAAACGGAGATGGACAGAACGACAAGGTTTATGTGATGGGAGCCGGCATACGTTATGAAACACTGCTTGACTTCAGCATTTACAACAGATATGGCGAAAGAGTTTTCCATACTACTAATCCTCAGGACGGATGGGATGGCTATTACAAGGGAAAACTGCAAAACATCGATACCTATCAATATATTGTATCAGTGAGATTGTTTGACGGACAGGTTGTTACTTTAAAAGGCTTTATTGCTTTAATATTATAATTTTTTTAACCAGTAAAACTGAAAAACTATGAGAATTCTTAAAACAGTACTTTATGTAATCGTAGCAATCATTTTATTGCTTTTTATCATTTCTTTGTTTTTACCTTCTAAGTTGGTTTTTGAAAATTCAGTCAACATTTCTGCGAAAAACTCAACTGTTTATCCTTTAGTGCTGAATTATCAAAACTGGGAGAAATGGGATCCCTGGGTTAAAGCCGATAAGGATATGAAAAATACTTATACAGGTGTTCCGGGAATCGGCCATAAAAGAACATGGGAAAGCAAAAAACAGGGAAATGGCTCAATGGAAATTGTGGAAGCTGAAACAAACAAAAGGATAAAAGCTAAACTAATGTTTCAGGATTCGGGGAAACCCGCATGGGACAACTGGCAGTTTGATGAAACGCCTGAAGGGACTAAAGTTACCTGGAAAATAGAAGTGGAAACCGGATTCAATCCCATCGTTAAATATATGTTTGCCTTTACCAAAGGAAAAATGAACAAGGTCTTTAAAGATGGTCTTGACAACCTGAAAACCCTCGCAGAATCGTTACCTGAAACGCCTGAGGTCAGTGTTATTGAACAACCACTCATGCCTCAGAAATACATTGGGATCAAGAAAACGATTGGCTTTAATCCTTCTGAAATACATGCATTTATGGCCGAATCCTATCAGGCTATCATGACGTTTATTCAAAAGAATAATATTCAGTGTACGGGGCCTTTGGCAAGTTTCTATTTCAGTTATGATGAAAACATGAAAACGATGGAAGCCATGCCTGCAGTTCCCGTGCCTCTCGAAACCAATGTCAGATTGCCTGATGGTATGCAATATCATGATATAGCTCCCGGAAACTCAGTAATGGTTATTCATATCGGTGCCTATGAAGGTCTCGCATCTGCATGGAATGCTCTTGAAAAATACATTAAGGATAAAAACCTTGAAGTTAACGGAGCTCCCTTTGAAGTTTACCTCACCGATCCGAATGTGGATAAAGATACGGCTCACTGGCAGACACAGGTGGTCTTTCCCATTAAATAATTTTCTCAGTAGATTATTTATTATCTGATATTCAGGGTTTTAAAATCTTAGAATATGCTGCTGACTGGTCATTCGCTACCCTGACGATGTAAACACCTGAGGGAAATCCGGAAATGTCAATACTGATATAATCGCCAAAAGCTTCCGGATTCAGATAAAGAGTTTTTCCTGAAACACTGATGATTTCAATATGATAAACATCTATTTCAGGCAGAAACAGGTTCAGATTCTTTTCAGTGGTTGTACATTTAAGGGTAAGGGGTTTAACCTCAGAAACAGAGCTTGTATAGGGACTGAGCTTAGCCAGACCGCTTCCCCAGGTAGCAACCCAGATATTGTCGTTTTTGTCTATTTTGAGGTCAAGAAGCTGATTGGTAGGCAAAGGAGAATTCGATTTATTGTAAACCGTCCAGTTTTTACGGTCAAACATAAAAACACCGCCATTGGTAAAATCGGGATTGCTGATCCAGATATTTCCCTTTGAATCCAATTGAATGGAATTGGCACTTGCCAGGTTGGATTTTGGATAAAAATTCCAGTTTGTACCAGTAAAATAACCCAGATTGCCGGGACAAACAAACCAGAGGGTGTCGCCATTCCCCTCTTTCATGGCATAAACGGAATTGGAAGGTAGCGGAGAATTGCTTTTGTCATAAACCTTGCTTTGATTGGCCGACAACTGAATCATTCCGCTGTCTTTTGTACCGATCATTAAGTCATATCTGAACCCGGACAAACAAAGAAAAATAGTATTTTTTACAACTGAATTGGTATAATCATATTTTGACCATGCCGAGCCATTGAATTTCAGAATGAAATAGTTGGTTTTGTCGGCAATCCAGACATTCTTGGTCTTGTCAACAAACAAAGGTTCCATCCACGGAGAGCTGATCAGGGCATTGGTATAAATCTGAAAATTCCCGTTGTATTTGTATAATTCCATGTTGCTGGTCGTGAACCAGATATCACCGTCATTGTCAGCTGCAACGGCATTGACCCATGCATCATAAATATAGTTTTTGAAAGTATCACCGTCAAATTCAGTTAAGTGAGGGACATTTCCGCTGTTGTCGTAACCTGCCCACAAATGGCCGTTTTTATCAAAATCCATGGATTTTATCTTGTTCCATGGGATTTGTGAATTTGAAGGATTATAAATCTTCCACTGAGGAACCTGGTTAAACACCAGCAAAGGGATAAATATAAAAATCCCTGAAATAATATAATTTTTCATCCGCAGAAAGGTTAAATGTTGGTATCAAATATAAGGATTAAATGGCAAAATGCAATCTATTAAAATGGGGAATTGAAACATAAGGCAATATCAAAAAATAACGTCTTTCAATGTTAGACTTTTGTTACACAATATTATTCCTGACAATTTCACCCATTTACTCCCTGTTTTATTTGCTCTGCCAAGGCTAATTATAAACCCCTCAATATCTCTCAGAATTGCCTTTTTCTCAGTGTTCTGCGTGGTGAGAGGTATTTTAACCACAGAGGTCACGGAGGAGCATAGCGTTTTTTTCTCCGTGAATCTCCGTGTTCTCTGTGGTGAGATATGATTAAAATAGTGTTTTAAATTCACTTATTTAGTCATAATGTTTAGGGGGCTATATCATTTTAACCACAGAGGTCACGGAGGAGCACAGAGTTTTTGTTTATCTCCGTGAGTCTCTGTGTTCTCTGTGGTGAGATTTGATTAAATTAGTGTTTTTAAATCACTTATTTAGTCCTAATGTTTAGGGGGCTAGATCACTCCCTGTTTTATTTGCTTTGCCAAGGCTAATTACGAACCCCTCAATATCTCTCAGAATTGCCTTTTTCTCAGTGTTCTGCGTGGTGAGATGTATTTTTAACCACAGAGGTCATGGAGGAGCATAGCGTTTTTTTCTCCGTGAATCTCTGTGTTCTCTGTGGTGAGATATGATTAAATTAGTGTTTTTAATTCACTAATTTAGTCCTAATGTTTAGGGGGCTAGATCACTCCCTGTTTTATTTGTTTTTCTAAGGCTAATTACGAACCCCTCAATTTCTCTCAGAATTGCCTTTTTTCTCAGCATATCTCTGTGGTGAGATGTATTTTAACCACCGAGGTCACGGAGGAGCACAGAGTTTTTTTCTCCGTGAATCTCTGTGTTCTCTGTGGTGGATTTGATTAAATTAATGTTTTAAATCACTAATCCGGTCCGAATGTTCCGGGGAAAAGATCAATCATAACAATTTAACACACAGGTTGCACAGTGTGAAAGTTCTCCTCTCAGTCGTTTTGAAACAAGCATGGAAATACGGTCATGAAGGGCGGGAATTTCAATTTTATCAGTGATTTCACTGGTAAATGATTTCATCAGCATGATACGTGCTTCGTATTCACAAATCCCTCTCGAACGAAGATAGAAAAGTTCATCGCTTCCAAGGTACCCAACAGTAGCTCCATGGCTGCATTTAACATCGTCTGCATAAATTTCAAGCTGAGGCATGGTGTTTATTCTCGCATCATCCGTCAGCAATAATGTATTGTTTTTCTGGTAAGAGTCGATTTTTTGTGCATCTTTTCTGACCAGTATTCTTCCCCGGAAAACACCACTGGCCTTACCATCGAGAATGCCTTTAAACAGCTCGGAGCTTGAGGTTTCGGCAATATTGTGTTCAATAAATGTATTGTTGTCAACGTGTTGCTGGCGATCCATCAGGTAGAGTCCATAAACTTCTGCCCGTGCATGTCTGCCATCTAAGCTGATGGATTGATTATTACGGGTAAAACCTCCGTTGAGCGTGATGGTATTGGTTTGCACCATCGAATTGGCCTCCTGATGAACAAACAGTGAAGACACCATGGCACTTTTGTTACTCTGGTTCTGTAGTCTCAGTATCTTAACGGTAGCATTTTCACCGACATAAATTTCGGTAAGAGAATTGGTGAAGGAGGGCTGTCCGCTTAATGTATGGTCGCATAAAACAATGCTGAGGTCAGAATTTTTGCCGACTATTATCAGGTTTCTCGGCTGAATGATGGGTCTTAATAATGCATTTTCCTTTTGAGATAAAAGATTGACAAACTGAAGAGGTTTTTGTATCTTTGAATTATCCGGGAAAAAGGCAAAAATACCATCCATTGAAAAAGCAGTATTCAGCGCCACAAATGCTTCCTCATTTAATGCAAGCTTTCCGTAATATTCTGCAACAAGATCAGGATAAAGCTGAAAAGCTGCAGCAAGGCTTCCGACAATGCCCTGATGGTCGAATTTCTGAATCAATGGCAAAGAGTGAGGATACCAGCCGTTGATAGTCGCAAAATCGTAGGTATCGAGTTCGTTGATGTCGCACCTGAAAATATCTTTAATAGGTGTATTGACATCCTCAGGAGGGATAAAGGGATGAACAAGCCTCCCGATTTCTGCCATAACTTTTTGAATATCAGTAAATCGCCAAAGCTCCTGCCTGAGGTCAGGTAAGCCATTCTGATTCAGAAAGTCAATGGCTTGTTTCCTGCTCTGACGTAAAAATTCAGGACTTTCTGCATTAATGATTTTCTCATTTGTCAAAAAGTCGCTGACAAAAATTTTATCTAATGAAACAGTTTCCTGCATAATCTTCATTTATTCTTTCAACCAGTCATAACCTTTTTCTTCCAGTTCGAGAGCCAGTTCCCTGGTTCCTGATTTCACAATTTTTCCCTGATACAGAACATGAACAAAATCCGGGACAATATAATCAAGCAGTCGCTGGTAATGTGTAATCACAAGGAAAGAATTGGTTTTGTTTTTCAGCAAGTTAACTCCATTTGCCACCACTCTGAGGGCATCAATGTCAAGGCCTGAATCGGTTTCATCAAGGATAGCCAGTTCGGGTTCGAGCATGGCCATCTGAAATATTTCGTTACGTTTTTTTTCACCACCTGAAAAGCCCTCATTGACAGAGCGGTTTGTCAGTTGGGTGGTAATATCGACAACTTTCTTTTTTTCGTTCATGAGTTTAACGAATTCAGCTCCTGAGATAGGTTCCTGTCCAAAATATTTCCTCTTTTCATTGATGGCTGTGCGCATAAAATTGGTGATACTGACTCCCGGAATTTCAACCGGATATTGAAAAGCAAGGAAAATACCTTCCCATGAACGGTGTTCGGGACTCATGTCAAGCAGATTTTTGCCTTTATATAAGACCTCGCCTTGTGTAACTTCCACAAGCTCTTTCCCGGCCAAAACAGAGGCAAGTGTACTTTTCCCCGAACCATTCGGCCCCATGATGGCGTGAATTTCACCGGGTTTGATGCTTAAATTCAGCCCCTTTAATATCTCATTTCCATTAATGGATGCATTTAAATTTCTGATTTCCAACATATTATTTCGATTTTAACCCACGCTGTTTTCAAGCGTAATTGACAATAATTTTTGTGCTTCAACGGCAAATTCCATGGGTAGTTTGTTTAAAACTTCTCTGGCATATCCATTGACAATCAAAGCTACTGCATTTTCATTACTTATTCCCCGTTGATTGCAGTAAAACAACTGATCATCAGCAATTTTGGAGGTAGTAGCCTCATGTTCAACGATGGCAGTCCGGTTAGCTACATCCACATAGGGAAAGGTATGTGCCCCGCATTTGTCGCCAAGCAATAATGAATCGCATTGGGTATGATTGCGGGCATTGATGGCACTTTTCATGATCTTCACTAGTCCCCTGTAGCTGTTGTTACTTTTTCCTGCGGAGATACCTTTGCTCACAATGCGGCTACGTGTGTTTTTGCCGATGTGAATCATTTTGGTTCCTGTATCTGCCTGCTGAAAATGGTTGGTTACCGCTACTGAATAAAACTCCCCTGTGCTGTTGTCGCCAAGCAGGATAACACTCGGATATTTCCAGGTGATGGCTGAACCGGTTTCTACCTGTGTCCATGATATATGGCTGTTTTTGCCCTTGCAAATACCTCTTTTGGTCACAAAGTTATAAATGCCACCTTTTCCTTCACTATCGCCAGGGTACCAGTTCTGAACTGTGCTGTATTTCACCTCAGCATGGTCGAGTGCAACAATTTCCACTACGGCTGCATGCAACTGGTTTTCATCACGCATGGGAGCTGTACAACCTTCAAGATAGCTGACATAACTGCCTTCTTCGGCAACGATAAGAGTTCTTTCAAACTGCCCTGTTTCTGCAGCATTTATTCTGAAATAAGTCGATAACTCTATCGGGCAACGAACACCTTTGGGAATAAAGACAAAAGAACCGTCACTGAAAACTGCGGAATTCAATGCAGCATAGTAATTATCAGTTGGTGGTACGACAGACCCCAGGTATTTCCTGACCAGATCAGGATGGGTTTGCAGCGCTTCTCCTATCGAAGTGAAAATAATCCCGAGTTCATTAAGTTTTTCTTTATAGGTAGTAATTACCGAACTGCTGTCCATCACCACATCAACAGCAACTCCAGCCAGCACTTTTTGTTCTTCCAGCGGAATGCCCAGTTTGTTGAATGTTTCCAGCAGCTCCGGATCGGCTTCATCAAGGCTTTTGAGATTCTTCTTTTTGGGTGCAGCAAAGTAAGTAATATCCTGAAAATCAACAGGAGGATAAGTCAGATGTGCCCAAGCCGGTTCTTTCATTTTCTGCCAGTTTCTGAAAGCTTTCAGCCTGAACTCAAGCATAAAATCAGGCTCATTTTTTTTAGCAGAAATAAACCGGATAATCTCTTCATTCAGCCCCTTTGGTGCAAATTCCTGTTCCAGGGGGGTATAAAAGCCATATTTATATTTTTCCTCGGTTATCGAGTTAATTACCTGTTGACTGTCGTTCATCATAAATAAATTTCAATTGCAAAGTTTACAAAATGATATTCAATATAAAATAAACAAAGGGGAAAACACGACTGCCTCATACTTTTAGGTTTAAAATCGCTTTGTATAGTGGTGGCAGTAAGGAGTGCCCCCTGTTTTCTGATAATAATCCTGATGATAGTCTTCCGCTATCCAGAATTTCTCAAATTTATTAAGCTCCGTAGCTATTTTATATCCTTTCTGCCGCAGTATTTCCATCAGGGATTCAGCTATCTTTTTTTGTTGTTCATCTTTATAAAAAATGGCAGAACGATACTGATGGCCGATGTCAGGACCTTGTCCGTCCCGCTGCTCAGGGTTATGTGTTTCAAAAAACAATTTTGCCAATTCCTCATAGCTTGTTTCAGCAGGATTAAAAACGACCATAACAGCTTCTGCATGGCCGGTATTACCCTGACAAACCTGTTTATAGGTAGGATTTTGGGTATGACCACCTGTAAAACCTACCTGGGTTGAAATAACCCCCTTTGCCTTTTGAAAATAAAATTCCGTTCCCCAGAAACAACCGGAAGCAAAAACAGCCGTGTCGTAATGCCTGGAGACTTCCGTCTCCGGAATGAATCTGAGAGACAAAGAATTGACGCAATGCCGGGTATTTTTTGGGGTAAATCCCTCTCCTTCAAACACATGGCCAAGATGACCGCCACAATTGGAACAAATGATCTCTGTCCGCATACCATCCCTGTCCGGGATTCTGAGCACCGCTCCCTGTATTTCTTCATCGAAGCTGGGCCATCCGCAACCAGAGTGAAACTTGGCGGATGAATGAAACAAGGGAGCATTGCACTGCTTGCAGGCGTACAATCCCTTTTCAAAAAAATTGTCATACTCCCCTGTAAAAGGTCTTTCAGTTGCTTTATAAAGTATTACTTTTTTTTCTTCCTCAGTTAAAACATTGTATTTCATCTCTTTGGATTTAAAATATTGAATATTTGTATTTTGCCCCTTCGAGCAGGAAATTAAAATAAAGGCTAATAAAAAATATGTCAGATACGGTTTAATCATTATTTAATGAGCTACTCAATTAACAAGTTTTATGCCCCCTTGGTTCGTTTTAAAATGAGATTTGTTGCCGGCAGCATGTCGGGAAGAAATTCTGCATATCGGGATTCAGCTGAAGCAAAACTCTGCACTCATCATTAATGCAGGATACTGATCAGGATTTAAAAAAATTTTTCTCAGAGTAAGCTGATAATCAAAAATAATGTATATTTGCACCTGAATTTTATTGCGGGGTGGAGCAGCTGGTAGCTCGTTGGGCTCATAACCCAAAGGTCAGAGGTTCGAATCCTCTCCCCGCTACCACGTAACCCTGCTTTTTGCAGGGTTTTTTATTTCCACTCATTTATTCCCATGATTAAAATTACTGAGGTTCATTCAGTGTTTGATGAATTTCCTTAATTTTACCCCATCATCAGAAAGTTAAAATATTGAAAAATGAAGGCTTTTTTTATCACTTTAATTTCATTTCTGGTCATTAATTCAGTGTTTGCATTAAATCCTGTAAGAGAATATCCGGTTACCCCGGCCGACTATGGCATGGATTACAACAACATCAGAGTGAAGACTTCAGATAATATGATGCTGCAGGTATGGTTTTTCAAGGCAACCGACAAACTGTCGAGAAAAGTAATCATTTTAAGCGATGACGGAGACGGGAATATGGCCGACCTTATTGAATATGCCAGTAATTTCCTGTCGCTGGGCTACAACGTAGTAACCTATGATTACCGTGGATACGGGAAAAGCGATGATTTCCCCATAAACAATAATTTTTTCATGTACAGCCAGTTTCAAAAAGATCTGGAAGGCGTGCTCGACTGGGTAAAACGCGATTATCCTTCTCTGAAAACCATTCATTTATTTGGTTTGGGAATTGGGGGAGGTTTATCAATAGGTATTGGTTGTAACAGGGCTGAAATCAGTCGTATTATTGCTGATTCACCTTATTCCACCTTTGAACTTACAGAAAAACGATATATGGATGTTTACGGGCAGAAGGTAATGATGCCGCTTGGGTATGATAAGACCTTCCTTGAACCCTATTACGCAATGAGTGAAAAAGGTTCTGGCCTTCAGGGGATTTTGCTGATCTGCGGGGCAGATGATAAAATTTTTACCCCGACCGACATGAAAGAGCTTTACAAGCTGAAAAAAAGCATCACTTCCATTTACACGGTTGCCGGAGCCACCTCAAAAACCACCTATACGACCAGCAAACAGGCTTATTTTGCCGAAATTAAAAAATTTCTTGGTCAATAAAATTATTTAATGGTGTTTACATACCCTGTAATAAGGGTATTTAGTTAATTACAAAAATAAAAAACGATGAAAAACACAATTTGGTGTGTAGCTATTGTTATGCTACTTTTCAGTTCAGGTGTGCAGGCTCAGAAGCGTCCGATCGATAAATCACTGATAAAAGCCATTCAGGCTTCAGATTACAAGCAGGTTAAAAAACTTATCGACATTGGAGCCAATGTCAATGCTCAGGATGAAAATCAGGCCACAGCCCTCATGTGGGCAATTTATAAATCAGACCTTAAGATGGTCAAACTGCTTGTAAAATATGGGGCAGATGTAAAAAAGAAAGGCTTTATTTATCTTGATGAAGAAAAAGAAAGCTATTATGGCGCTCCTCTTTCAATAGCTGCAGGGACAGGAAAACTGGACATTGTACAGTATCTGGTAGAAAAACTGGGTGTTTTGCCCAAAGACAAGCAACTGGTAAAAGATAAGGGCGAAACAGGATGGACTGCGCTTCATGAAGCCTGTGCTTCGGGGCATACCGAAATCGTTAAATATTTGCTCGAAAAAGGGGCTGATATCAATTCGCAGGTAAAAGAAAATTTTAAACCGCTTACTCCAACTCCTTTAATTTGTGCCATCCGCACCAAAGATTTAGAGCTCATTAAGTATTTGCTGGATCAAAAAGCTGACCCTGATCTTGCCGATGAATATGATATTACACCACTTGGCTATGCTGTAATCAACAACAATCTTTCACTTATTCGACTACTTTTAAGCTACAAGGCCAATATTAACTATCCTCAGATTAACGGTGCCGGTATTCTGATGCTGGCTGCATACATGAATTTTACTGATATCTTCAGGTTCCTTGTCTGGAATGGAGCGGAAGTCAAATCAGGGAATGCACTTTATCTGGGTGATCAGAAAATATATGTCTATTCTCTGCCAGCCATGGCTGCTGCAAGGGGAAATATTGAATTGCTCAAATACCTCAGGGATAGTTTTCATTACGACCTGACAACAGATTTGTTTACCCTTAACGATAGTGTCATTCATGTTTTATCACCCTTACATGCTGCAGTTTTATCCGACCAGACTGAAACAGCTGAATTTCTGATTGAACAGGGGAGCCCTGTTGATCAGCTGGAATACGTCAATAAACTGACAGCTCTGATTTACGCAGTATTCAGAAACAATTTTGAACTGACCAGATTCCTTGTTGAAAAAGGAGCCGATATTAACTTCAATAATTCGAAATCGGGTTATACCCCTTTAATTATTGCCACCCGTGATGGTTATACTGACATAGCAAAATATCTACTCGAAAAGGGTGCCGACCCTACCTTTACCGACATTGACGGTTACGGGCCGTATTATTATGCATTGAAAAGCGATGACGACAAGCTGGCTGATTTGTTTGACTGGAAAAAACTTTTTAACGAAAAAAAAGTCAGATATCCTTCCTCATTATTGTATCAGGCTTTGCTTACACAAAAGCCTGATACTGCTGAACTTATGCTGAAATATGGCTTTGACCCCAATCAACCCGATAAATACGGGAACAATGGTTTGGTCTATGCGGTCAGAAGCGGAAACCTGCAGGAAGTTAAGTTGCTTTTAAACAACAAAGCCATAATAAATTATTCAACCAGTGAAAATCCCCTCTGTAAAGCCATTGAAACAAATACAGAAATAGCCAGACTTCTGATTGACAAAGGTGTTGACATCAATGCAAAAACCATTGACGGAGATTATCCTGTTTTCCGTGCTATTGATTATCAGAATTATGAGATTCTGAATTTACTGATTAAGCATGGTGTTGATTTGACAAAACTGAACAAGGAAGGTCTCACCGTATTACAGGCAGCTATCCTGAAAAATGATTTACTGACCGTAAAGGCACTTCTGGCAGCCGGAGCACAGGTTAACCAGACAAATTCAAAGGGGGAAAATGCCTATCAGTTTGCAGAAGCACAAAAGGCTGATAAAAAAATGATGGAATTGCTTTTCGTAGAAGAATTAAGTCTTATTGAACTCATTGATAACCAACTTGAATGGAGTATTATTCCTCTGATAAAAAAACATCCTGAACTGGCCAATGAAAAAGACAGCAATGGTTTTCCCTTGCTCCACCGTCTGGTTAAGGTTAATGCAAAAGATATCATTCAAAAAATTGCAGGGTACGGAATAAACCTCAATATTACAGATTCCATGGGAAGAACAGCCCTTTATTATGCCATTCTGCTTGGGAATAAAGAAATGGCTTATTATCTTGGTGGTTTAAATATCGACATCAATAAGCCATGTTCAAAGGGAGAAAATGCACTTGAACTGGCTATTTCGCATGGATACACAGATTTAGCTCAGTTTCTGACGACCAAAGGAGCTAAAGTTCGCAAAAATGTGTCAGTCAGGCCTGATCTATTTGTCCCTGTCGGGCACACTGCCGGTGTGGCTGCATTTGACATCTCAGCAGATGGGAAATATTTGATTTCTCATGGCAGAGACAAAACCGTCAGGTTGTGGGAAATATCATCAGGAAAAGAAATCAAGGTTTTCAATGAGATATATCCGAATTTTGCCTTTGAGAAAACAAACTTTCACAAAAATGTTATCAGGTTTTCTCCGGATGGTAACCGATTCCTGGTATTTAACAAAAAAAAGATAGAAGAATATGATGTTCAAAGCGGAGAAAAACTCAGGGAATTTAATGAAGCAGGATATGCCGCTTATTCTCCGGATGGGAAATACATTCTGACCACTGGTTATAATGAGGATAAAAATAAACAGAAAGCCATACTGTTTGATGCACAGTCAGGTGAAATACTTTATAAAAGTGAAAACTTTTCAGAAGGAGTTGCTGCTTTCAGTCCCTCCGGCAAATATTTTATTTATCAGGATCAAGGGAAAACGATACTCTGTAATACTTCAGATTTTTCAATAATTAAGGTTTTTGAAACCGGCACTTTGCGTTCCTTCAGTTTTTCCCCTGATGAAAAAAAACTGGTTTATTCAGATGACGGAAGAAATATTGAGCTGATTGATCTTGACAGTGGCAGGCATCTTATTGAAACCATTAAACATCCGGGTGCGGTTGTCTGCTTTTCCCCTGACGGGAAAATTATTGCCAGCGGAGGGCACGACCAACTGGTGATTTTATGGAATGCTGAAACCGGTGAAAAAATCAGGGAATTATTCGGGCACGATCATTATATCTCAGGATTAAAATTTTCTCCTGACGGGAAATATCTCTTTTCGTCCAGCCGCGACCAGACCATTATCCAATGGGATGTAACAACCGGTAAAAAATTCAGAGTGTTTGGCAGCAATTCATGGAGACCGACCCATGTTGCTTTCAGCCCTGACAGCAAATACCTTGTTTGTACGGGCAATGATTATTCGGTGAACATCTGGGACTTACACAAATCAACCTCCGTAAATCATCTGGTTGGACACAAGGGCGTACTTTTTGGATTTGCCTTTTCACCCGATTCCACCAATGTATTGACCTTCGGAGAAGACCGTGTGCCAAGAATGTGGAATTTCTCAACAGGAAAAAGAACAGCCACTTTCAGAACACACGATGATGCCGTTTTAGGAGCCGGATTTTCCCCTGACGGAAAATATTGCTTTTCTTACAGCAATGACAATAAAGTAATATTATGGGAAGTCAATACCGGAAAAATGATCCTGAAATTAACACAGAAATATCTTGTCAATCAGGCACATATGATTATTCCCAACCAGTATCCTTCAGGAATGTTTGGTTTTACTCCCGACTCAAAATACTTTATTACAGGAGATACTGTGGTTACGATTGCTCCAACATTATTGTTCTGGGAAGTTTCTACAGGCAGGTTAATTAAAAAGATTACATTGACTCCTGACAAAGACAAAAATGTTAAAAGTCCTGCCATACGGTTCATCAATAACACACCTGATGGAAAATCAATCGTTTGCGGCTTTTCTTACACTTCAGGTAAAACTGATTATTCAGAAATTCATTTTTTTGATGCCGTTACATTTGAGTTTCAGAAACGTCTTGAATTTGAAGGTTCTCATCAAAGAGTTAGCTTTACCCCCGATGGGAAAAAAATCATTGTCTTTGAAGAAACAGATAATAAAATCATTGTTCTTGATGCCGAAAACGGGAATATTCTTTATAAAATCAACAAATATGAAATTGATGACCGGAATTCACCGGTTTCTCCTGACGGAAACTTCCTGCTGGCTTTCCATGAGAAAATCATTATGCTGGTCAACCTGAATAATCTTACCGATGTAAAGGTTTTCACACCCTGTGACAAAATAATCTCTTCAGCTGGTTTTTCACCCGATGGGAAATATCTTGTTTACAGTGCCACAGATAACACCATTGGCATCATCGAAACAGAAAACTTCAAGACAATTGCAAAACTTGTCCTGTTCGGGGAAAACGACTGGGTGGTCAGCAATGAAGACGGTTTATTCGATGCCTCATCTCAGGCCATGAAACTGTTATATTATATATCAGGGCTTGAAGTCATCGAATTGGATCAGATGAAAGAACGCTATTATGAGCCCAATCTCTTACCTAAATTACTGGGATTCAATAAAGAAAAAATCAGGGATGTAAAAGCGCTGGAAGAAGTAAACCTCTATCCGGAGGTGGATGTCAACATCAGCAACAGCAATCTGATGATTGATCTGACCAACCGTGGTGGCGGTATCGGAAAAGTGGTGGTTCTTGTCAACGGAAAAGAAGTGGCTTCTGACGCCAGAGGGCCGAAACCCGATCCCAAAGCCGACAAGCTTAAAATCAATCTTGACCTGAAAAATCATCCATATTTACAAAGCGGAAAGGAAAATATCATTGAAGTCAAGGCATACAATGCCGAGGGCTATCTGGTCAGCAGGGGTTCGAGCATCAGCTATAATCCCGGAGCCGGAAAGATCAGCAAACCTCCGCATTTATATGTCATTGCCTGCGGTGTTTCAGATTATACAGGAGAACAGATCGACCTGAAATATGCAGCCAAAGATGCAGAAGATGTAGGAAATGCCCTGAAAATTGGCGGAGAAAGGCTTTTTGGTACTGACAAAACCCATCTCTACCTGATGACCACTAATGCCGGGGATGAAAAGATGCAACCGACAAAAGCCAATATTCTGAGGGTATTCGATGAAATTTCAAAAAATGCTACTTCAGATGATGTTTTTGTGCTGTACCTTTCCGGTCATGGTATCAACTGGGGAGGACAGGACGGTGATTTTTATTATCTGACAAAAGACGCATACACTGCTTCGCCAGAAGCTTACGGAGACCCCAAAATCAGAACTGCCACCACCATCTCGAGTGCTGAACTGACCGATTTGTTCAAAAAAATCCCCGCTTTAAAACAAGTGATGATGATAGACGCCTGTGCCTCCGGAAAAGCAGTTGAAAACCTGATGGCCAAGCGCGATATCTCCGCAAGTACTCTGCGTGCACTCGACAGGATGAAAGACCGCGTAGGAATGTACATTATCACAGGTTGTGCAGCTGATGCAGTCAGCTATGAAGCCAGTAAATTCGGACAAGGTCTGCTGACCTATAGCCTGCTGGAAGGAATAAAAGGCCTTTCCCTCCGTGAAGACAGATTTATCGACATTGCCATGCTCTTTACACGTGCACAGGAACGGGTGCCGGAACTTGCCGCTGACATTGGCGGCATTCAGAAGCCCCAGATTTTCAGTCCTTATGGTTCTCAAAGCTTTGATATTGGCGAACTTACCGAGCAGGATAAAGAAAAAATCAGCCTTGCTCAGCCCAAACCTATGTTTCTCATGTCTGTTTTTCTCGAAGAAGAAAGCATGGATGATATTCTCGGTCTCGAAAAGCTGGTTGATGACGAATTCAGGCTAATATCTTCAAAAGGAATATCACCAGTTATTTTTGTCCAGGCAAAAGAGTTTCCGGAAGCATACCGGATGCGCGGACAATATGCTGTCAATGGGGATCAGGTGGAGATTAAAATTAACCTGTTTAAAGGAAAAGAAAAAGCAGGAAGCTTTACCGTTTCAGGTAAAAAAGATAATCCTGAAAATATTGTCAAAACTATTGTCGAAAAAGCACTTGAAATTGCAAAATAATCTGAAAATGAAAAAGATAACTATAAGCTCAGCATTGATTTTCATGGCCATGTTCAGTCATGCTCAGACTGATTTTTCATGGATTAAACCAGGCTTAAAAATACGGTATTACCTGCATGAATATTCCTCTAACTACGAATTTGTTGTGGAATTACTGGATAATGGCAAAGCAAAAAAATTCAACTGGTGGATGACATGGCCGGTCAACCGGAAAGGCACCTGCCTGACTACTGAATATGCCATGCAGAATGCCACCAAACAACAGAATTATTTCAGGGGAGGTTATGAAGAGCAAAACGACCGTACGACCGGCTTTGTTTCATATCCCGTCTGGAAAGCGATGAAAGATAAGGGAAGCATTACCATTCAACCCGTTGATGATGAGGAAGTTTTAAAATATGTCTGCGATTATCCCTATACTATTGTCATTGATGGGAAAAGCATGATCGTCCCTACCTTTTATTGTGAAACCGATCTCGGCTCAAAATACTGGATACTGGACAATCCTGAAAATCCGATTATTCTGAAAATGGTGCTTGATTTTAACATCGAAATCGGGGAAATATTAACGCCAGAATACTGGGAAAACTGATGAAAAATTGAATCGGAATATTTAATCTGATATATCGGTTTTCAGAGTATCAAAGACATCTTTTGCTGCTTTATAGCCAATTTCAAACATCTCCTTCCCTTTTTTGATTTCATAATAGGCGAATTTGGAAATTTTGGTGGTTTCGATATAAATATCAGCCTGGCTTTTTTTTGAGGCAATATCCTTCGAAGCCGCCATCAGAAAACTCCTGACCAGAATGCTCACTACTCCTGATATTTCCTTTTGAAAAGTTAAAGGATTCACATTTACTGCAATCAGTCTGTTACACAAAGGTCTGATGGGTTCGACAGGAAGATTGTTTACCACCCCGCCATCAACATAGATTATATCATTTCGGATGAGGGGTTCAAAAATGACAGGAATAGCACAGGAAGCCAGCACTGCTTCGATAAGATTTCCCTGATTCAGGTATTCAGCACGGGCATTGTTTAAGTCGGTAACACAGACATAAAGCGGTTTTTTAAGTTCTTCAAATGTTTTTGCCCTTAAATGACCTTCCAGTATTTTTTTCAGCCCGTCTTTTTTAAGCAAGCCTTTTTTAGGCAGTGAAATGTCGAGAAAATCCATGATTTTGGTATGGGAAAAAATTTCAAAGGTTTCATCGGGGCTGTAGCCATCCGCATAAAAAGCACCCGCAATAGAGCCTGCACTGGTTCCGGCAACAATACCGGGAAAGATATTTTGTTCTTCAATGAATTTTAACACCCCAAGATGGGCAAATCCACGGGCAGCACCTCCGCTCAGTGCTATGCCCCATTCATGTTTTTTTTGTTTAGCCATAAATAATCAGGTTCATTTTTATATCTGACGCTGTAGCAGGTATTTCATCAAAATATTGAAAATCAAAACATACGCCTATCCTGTAAGCCTGAAGCTGAGGCAATAACCTGTCGTAAAAAGCCTTTCCTCTCCCCATCCGGTTGTTATTTTTATCAAAAGCAAGTCCCGGCACAATGATTAACCCGATTTTATGAAGCTCTGTAAATACCTCCCCATCCGGCTCCGGAATCCGGTATTTTTCTTCAATAACCAGATGCTCTGTTCCCCTGAATTTCTTAAAAACTATATCATCACCTTTGATGCATGGCAGCAGAATTTCCTTTTCTCTGTACCACTTTTTGATAAAATCATGGGTAGAAACCTCATCATCTAACGACCAGTATGCCGCCAAAACTGATACTTTCTGAAATACTTCCGTTTTTTCAAGCTGTTCAAATATGACGGCTGATTTTTCTTTCAAAATACTGACAGGATATTTTTGTTTTTCGTCACGGATAAATTTCCGCCATTTCTTTTTCTCAATATCTATCTGTTCGATGCTCATTATCAGCGTTTAATAAAACTTAACGTATGTCGCTGAGTTTCTGATTCCAGAAAGACCAGATAATAACCGGGCTTTAATGATGCTGTCTCATATTCATAAAAGAAATTCTTTTCAGTGCCGGTATTCAGTTGTTTACTGCAGATACGCTTTCCGTTCAGGTCATAAACTGAAAAAAGATAATTTCCCTTTGCCTCCCTGATGGCAAGCGTAATCTTTTCATTGGCTAAAGAAGGGAAAATTTTCACATTTTCCTGCATGAAAAGCTTGTCTTCAGGAGTTCCGAGCAAATCTTCAGGGCTTGATATATGGGTGGTAAAAATGCCGTTTCCATGCGTGGCAACTACCACCAGGCCATCTTCACTTCTTGTTTTCACCATATCGACCACGACATTTCCGATCATGTTATGCCCGATGTTGACCCAGCGCGTAGCAATACCCATCAGGCTATCCGTTGCGTAGAGGCCGGTGCTTGCAGCGACAAAATACATTGTTTTTCCATTTTTCAACGGCATTATCGATGCCCAGCGCAGACTCGGGCCATTCCCGCTCCCATCATCCTTTTCTTCAAGGTTCCCGGCTACCTTTTCCCAGCTTGAACCACCGTCTTTCGAATAAAACAAACTGTAAACCTTATAGTTGGAAAAAACAACCAGAACTTTGTTCCCGTCCCGTGGATCGACTGCAATGCAGCTGATATTTCCGGCATTGCTCAGGGAAGTAATCCTTTCCAGAACGGGATCTCCCTGATGAGCATTCTCCACCTTGTAAAGCAGGCTTTTACTGGTACCCACATACAAGCGGTTGGCCGGCTTTTGCCTGGTGATGGCAAGCGCAGAAATAGAACGGTTGGGATATTTTACGGTATCTGAAAACCTGACCCATCCTGTCGATATCGAGTCGTAATTATTGAGCCAGGGAAGGCTTGCAAGACTGTCGTTTCGCCAAAGCTTCAATCCCTCTGCCAGATAAAGCTTATTGTTTGAAGGATCGAGCAATAAGGGATTGATAAATAAATAATTTTTACCCCCGATGGGATCAATTCTGGTGAAGTCAATCACATTGCCTTTGTCGTCCAGTTTTAGTTTCCTGATTTTACCCAGTTGGGTTGACATGATGTAATATTCTCTTCCTGTTGCAATACCCGAAAAAGAACCATCACCATTGTAAGGAATCACCCAATCACTTTCCGGATTTGTGCTGTTTGAAAAAAGGTTGCCGTTATCCTGAAGCCCGGCAATAATGACATCACTCACACCATCTTCCTCAATGCCAATGGTGTACATTTGAGTTGTCAGGTATCCATTGTTCAAAGAAACCCAGTTTACGGTATCCTTCAGGCAGTTAAAGGTTTTAAAAACACCTCCATCGTTTCCATTGAATAAAATCTTAGGATTTGACGGATTAAAAAACAATACATGCTGGTCGGGATGATGATTTTTATAAACTTCCCATTTAGGCCGTTTGGTATGAACAGCATATCCACCAATCTGCCGGATCAGACTATCTGAACGAAAAGCATCAGTTGAACGATAAATATTTGTTCCTGAAATAAATACGACATTGCTGTCGCCAGGCAACACACTTACCACCAGATCATATCCCCCCTGTGCATTGAAATTATCAAAACTTTTACCGCCATCAGAAGGAATATGCGCTGAGAGATTCTCCCACTTGCCACCCGTACCACTTCCATCCCCGGAAAGATATCTGTATTTCCAAAGGCTGTTCCAGTCTTCTTCGTCCTGAGAACGAATGGATTTTTTACCATATCCCGGAGTATGTGCGAGAAAATAAACTACATTCTCATTATTGGGATCAATGCCTATCACTATGCGGTTGTATTCGGCAGGGAAAGTATCGGCAGGCAGAATATTGGTAAAGTTTATACCGTCAGGAGAGCGCCATATCCCAGCCTGATTGCCGTCTTTGCTCATCGTAGCATACACCACCCCTGACGAGGTAACAGCTACATCGGTAAAATAAGAACCATAGTCGCCACCAAGGAGTTTTGTCCATGTTTGTCCTCCGTCAGTGCTTCTGAAAAGCCTTCTCAGGGTGGCAGCATAAACCACGTCCTGACTGTCATTTGAAATATCGGTTGCAATATTCCAGACCAGGTCCCAGGGGTCAAAATCGGTCAGATTGGGTGAATTCGTTGAAGCAAGTTGAGTCCATGTAATTCCGTTGTCAGTACTTTTATAAATGCCATTGCCATAATAATAAGCTCCCGAAGCATAGGCTGAATTGCCATAAGCTTCCCCGGTACCATAATACCAGATATTTGTTTTTCCTTTCCTTTTGTCCTGTACCAAACAACTGACATTGTGCAACTGATCGGGTATGGTTACTTTTTGCCAGCTTTTACCTCCGTCAGTTGAGCGCCACATTCCTGCAGAAACTCCTCCCGCCAGCAAGATATTGGTATCTGCAACATCCATGGCAAAAGCTCTGGTACGTCCGCCAATGTTGAAAGGCCCGCGTTGTATCCATTTGGCTGCACGGTAACCTAAAACCTGCTCATCATTCGGCAAGGCAGAGGCATATTCCAGTTCAAGCGCAGCAATATTAACAGGTAATTTTCCCGTAACCGGATCAGCAAGACGGTTCAGCTCCCACTCCTGACGGCTTTTCAGATTAAAAGATAATCCATCATCCGCTGGCAAAGACAGGCTTTTCTTATGATTGCTGTTACTGAAAACAAATAGCAACAACGGAAAGAAAATTAGTATTAGCTTGTATTTAATCATCTGATATTGTTTTTCGTTGCAAAGATAATGAAGATGTTGATGAATGAGCGTTTCATGTATTCTTAAACAGGGAAGTTAAGTTCTGTTCATCTTCACGGATAACGAAATTTCTCAGTTCTGCTTTTTTTCCAATCTGTACGGACTACTTTTAATTGGAATATTTGTCAAGTCAATTGGGAATAATCTACCATGTATTTCAAAAACGGGAAAAACTTCATTATCCCTTTACATTGCATTTATACCAATAGAAATAGGAGTTTTAAAATTTTATCAGGACATTCATTCTTCCAGGCCGGAATAAAAACTTTTCAATTCAGCCGCCTCACTTTCCAGTATTTCAGCAAAATAAAACCGAAAAGCATACCACCGATATGGGCAAAGTGTGCAATGTTGCTTTCTCCCATACGTGAAATGCCTGTAAACAATTCGAGGACTCCGTAAAGGATGACAAAATATTTTGCTTTGATAGGAAACAGGAAGTAGATATAAATTGGGGAATTGGGAAACATCATACCGAAGGCAAGCAAAATACCGAAAACTGCACCCGAAGCGCCCACCACCACAGGAGTATTCAGCAATTCGGTTTTGAAACTTTCCACCATATCAACCGATACATCTGCTGCGGTCAGGCTTCTGCTGATATCAAGGCCTGAAACATGATAATATGGAGCAAGTACTTCCGCTACTCTCTGCTGAAAATCAGGATTGGAAGGCTCATTAAGAAAATCGTTGATGGGATTGAGCAAATGGGCAATTTCAAGGTAAAAAACGCCATAATGTATCAGCGCAGCACCAATACCCGTAACGAGATAATAAATGAGGAAACGTTTGGGCCCCCAGAAGTTTTCTATGGCATACCCAAACATCCACAAGGCAAACATGTTGAAAAGAATATGAGAAAACCCTCCATGCATGAACATATAGGTGAAAAACTGGAAAGGCCTGAACTTTTCAGAGCCAAAATAATGAAGGCCAAAGAGGTCAATCAGGTCTATACCAAAACGTCCAAGCGTAAAGGTTGCAACAAAAAACAGTATATTGATAATCAATAGGTTTTTAACAACAGGGGGTAAAATCTGAAAACTTCCGGGACGGTAATAATTCATATTTAAGCTTTAAGGAATATTTTTCACGATAAAATTATGCCACAAATATTTATTTTTCATTATTAACCGGATTGATGAATTTCGCTGACCAGCCTGAGGGCTTCATCAATAAAAACAACAGGCTTTATGACCAGCTCAAGGCCGTTAGGTTTCTCGCTGAAACGGCAGATATTCGGATGATTCTTACTGAAATTCAGTATTTTAACAAAAATGTGCTTCCCGAACTTTTCACTTTTTGAGTAAACATAAGGGAAAAAGAGTTTCATCACACTGTTTTTGAAAGTAATTTTTTCAACTCCAAGTTTAGTGGCCTGCCACTTCAGCCTGATCAGGTCGAGCAAATCGTTTACCTGCCAAGGCAAGGGCCCGAACCTGTCGGCAAGTTCCTGCTCAAAAGCAATGAGTTTTTTCTCTTCCTGTATGACATTCAGTTTGTTATATAAAATCAGACGCTCTTCTATATTGCTGACATATTCATCAGGAATAAGTACTTCAAGGTCGGTTTCGATAACACATTCCTGAAAGAGTTTTTCCTGATCTTTTTCATCGAATATATCGCTGAATTCTTCGAGTTTGAGCTCAGCAACGGCTTCATCCAGAATTTTTTTATAGGTTTCGATTCCGATTTCATTGATAAAACCGCTTTGTTCAGCACCAAGCAGATTTCCTGCTCCCCTGATGTCGAGGTCGCGAAGGGCAATATGAAGCCCGCTGCCGAGTTCTGAAAATTCCTCAATGGCAGCCAATCTGCGTCTGGCATCAATGGTAAGGCTGGCAAAATCAGGGATGATCAGATAGCAATAGGCCTTTATATTGGATCTGCCAACACGTCCTCTCATCTGATACAGGTCGCTGAGGCCGAAATTCTGGGCATCATCAATAATGATGGTGTTGGCATTGGGAATGTCGAGCCCTGATTCAATGATGTTGGTCGAAACAAGTATGTCGTAATATCCGTCAATAAAATTCAGCATGGTTTCTTCGAGGTCGTAGCCTTCCATTTGTCCGTGAGCCACCCCGACTTTTGCATAAGGAACAAGGTTTTTCACAATGTTGGCCGTCCTGTTCAGATCTTTTATCCTGTTGTGGACGAAAAACACTTGTCCTCCCCTGTCAAGTTCCCTTTCAATGGCTTCCCTGATAATATCCTTGTCAAAAGTTTTGATATAGGTTTCAATGGATTGCCGGTTGGGTGGCGGAGTGTTAATGACAGAAAGGTCGCGGACACCCATCAGCGAAAACTGAAGTGTGCGGGGAATTGGCGTTGCAGTAAGTGTCAGCGTATCCACATTCACTTTTAAAGCCCGGAGTCTTTCTTTTGCTGCTACTCCGAATTTTTGTTCTTCATCGATGATTAAGAGCCCAAGGTCTTTGAATTTAATTTCCTTGCCAAGCAATTTATGTGTCCCGATGATGATGTCAGTCTTACCGTTTTCAAGCCTTTTCAGAATTTCTTTCTGCTGCCCGGGCGATTTGAATCTTGACAAATATTCAATATTGCAGGGAAAATCTTTCAGTCTTTCGGAAAAAGTTTTAAAATGCTGAAAAGCAAGGATGGTAGTAGGAACCAGCACGGCCACCTGTTTGCTGTCGGCCACGGCTTTAAAAGCAGCTCGAATGGCCACTTCAGTTTTTCCATAACCGACATCCCCGCATATCAGCCTGTCCATCGGATAGCTTCTTTCCATGTCGAGCTTCACATCTTCGGTGGCTTTACTTTGGTCGGGAGTATCTTCATAAATAAAAGAAGCCTCGAGTTCAACCTGCATATAGGTATCAGGAGAAAAAGCAAAGCCTTCTTTTGTCTTTCGCTGGGCATAGAGTTTAATCAGGTTGCGAGCAATGTCTTTAACCCTGCTCTTGGTTTTGTTTTTCAGGTTTTCCCAAGCTTTTGAGCCTAAACGGTGCAAAACAGGCTGGGTCCCTTCTTTTCCGGTATATCTTGAAATTTTATGTAAGGAATGAATGCTGACGTACAACAAATCCCCGTCTTTGTATTCAATACGCAAAGCCTCCTGTTTTCTTCCGCCTGCCATTATTTTTTCAAGGCCTGAAAATCGGCCGATGCCATAATTGATATGGGTTACATAGTCACCGGGCTTAAGCTGATACAGTTCCTTAAGTCCAAGGGCTTTATTTTTGGTAAATGTTTTTTCCTGCCTGTATTTATGAAAACGGGCAAAAATTTCATGCTCCGTAAAAACCGCTATTTTAAGCTGATGATCGGTAAATCCACTCTGCAGACTTTCATAAACCGCCTTGAAACTGACATCCGGATTGATATCTTCAAAAATAGCATAAATACGTTCTATTTGCCGTGATGACTCCGAAAAAATATAATTGGTATAGTTGTTTTTCTGGTTTTCAAGAAGTGTTTCAGCGAGCATGTTAAAATTCCGGTTGAAAGAAGGCTGAGGTGTCAGTGAGAAACTTACCTGTTGATCAATGTTTAGTTTTTCGGTATGAGAAAAAGAAACGCATGAAAACTGAATCAGATTGGTAAAAAACGTCTTTGCATCCAGAAGCTGAACCTGATTTTCTTTCTCTTCCTGCTTTTCAGCCTTCCGGATTTTTTTCCTGAACGAATCCATCCGGGCATAAACAAGGTCCGGGCTCTGAAGCAGGATAACGCATTCAGGGCTCAGAATTCCTGTAAACGGGATCATCATACCGGAGGTGGATGGCTGTTCAAGGTTGGGAATAATGGAAATAAAATCCATTTTTCTGAGAGAAAGTTGGGTTTCAGGGTCAAATTCACGAATTGATTCAATATTATCTCCTTTCAGCTCAATGCGATAGGGATAGGTGTTGCCAAAAGAAAAAACGTCAATGATTCCGCCACGTATGGCATAACTTCCGGCTTCATACACATATTCTCCTGCCTCAAAACCATATTCGTTCAGAAAATCAATTAAAAAATCAATATCGAGTTCTTTCCCTGCTTTTAAAGTCAATGTGTTTGATTCAATAACCCCCACACTGACCACTAACTCGGTCAGGGCTTCAGGATAAGTTACGATGAGCCGTGGTTGCTGACTTTTTCTGGAAATGATGTTTAAAACTTCCGTTCTTTTTTGAATAGATGGATTAAAAATAATCTCCGGATCGTCATTTTTAAAAGAGGATGGGAAAAAATAAGATTTAAACCGTTCTGAAAACGTTTCAAGGTCGTTGATAAAATAGAGGGCTTCTTCCCTGTCGCTCAGGATAAAACAGCAGTCACGTCCGGTTAGTTCAGCCAGCAAACTGCCGGCAAGTGCTCTGGATGAACCTTTTAAGCCTTCTGCAAACAATTTAATGGCTGTATAGGTTTCAAGCAGTTTTGCCAGCTCCGAAATTCCGGGATGTTTCTGAAATGCAGCTAATAAATCTTTCTTGCTCAATATGTTATTTAAAAATAAATATCAGCAGTTATTCCCCTGACGCAAAAGAAACAACTGCTGAAAAATATATTTTTTTTCGCTGAAATTCAATAAAATTTCTGGCTACAAAAGTAAAATGTCCTGAGGAATTCAAAAACCGTATTCAATTAAAATTTTACCTTTGGAAGAGAAAATAAACCTGATTTTAAACCTAAAATGATGTTTTATGCCAGTCATAGACTTAAAAAATAATCTTCCCGGTATGGGGTCTCTGATTGCTTACCGAAATGAAACAGGTTATCCCCTTGCCCAATTTGTTGAGGCAGTTTTAAACGGGAATTCTGATCTGAGCCGTGCGGAGAGAGAACTCATTTCCGCTTTTGTTTCATTTAAAAACAATTGTCAATATTGCCTTCGCTCTCATGGCTGGGTAGCGGCCAAACTGATGAATCTTCAATATGACGATGTTTTAAACATCTTCAGTTCTCCGGAAAAGTCAGGAAACAGGATTTCGGTATTACTCAGAATAGCTGAAGCCGTAAGGGTAATCAATGCTGAAGAATCAGCCCGTTTGGTAAAAGAAGCAAAAGAAGCAGGAATAAGCGAACAAGGCTATCATGATGCGGTGCTGACCGCTTCCGTGGCCTGTCTGTTCAACCGGTACATTGATATGATGCAGGCACCCGTTCCGACAGATGAAGCATTTTACCTGATGATTGCCGACAGGCTCATTTCAAAAGGATATGCCGGCACCGGGCAAAGGCAATAATTTTTTTCTGAAAAATTTCGCAGAAAATCTAATTTCATTGAATAGTCTATTTTCGCTGTTATAAAAAAAACAACTATGACGTTAAAAATATCAAAAAGAGTAGAAAAACTCAACGAATCGGAAACCCTTAAAATGGCCCAGCTTTCCCGTCAGCTCATTTCAGAAGGAAAAGATGTTATCAACCTGAGCATTGGAGAACCTGATTTCAATACCCCGGATCATATCAAATCAGCTGCTATTGAAGCTATTAATAAAAATATAACTCATTATCCCCCGGTACCTGGCTTTCCCGAGCTGCGAAAAGCAATAGCTGCATTGTACAAAAAAGATTTCGGTATCGAATTCGACTTCAACCAGGTCATTGTCAGCAACGGAGCCAAACAATCTCTCAGCAATGCCATCCTCAGCCTGCTCGATGAAGGTGATGAAGCCATTGTCCCGTCTCCTTACTGGGTCAGTTATCCCGAAATGATTAAACTGGCAGGTGCTGAAATGGTTGTCATCAAAGCAAGGATGGAGAATAATTTTAAAATCACTCCTGAAGAGCTTGAAAGTGCCATTACTCCCAAAACAAGAATGTTTTTATTCAGCTCACCTTCAAATCCTTCCGGAAGTGTCTATTGCCTGGAAGAGCTGGAAAATCTGGCAAAGGTTTTCAGAAAATATCCTGATATTGTCATTATAGCTGATGAAATCTATGATTATATCAATTTTTCCGGTAATCGCTGTACATTTGCCCAGATTACTGACCTGCTCGACAGAATGGTCATTATCAACGGAGTATCGAAGGGTTTTGCCATGACCGGCTGGCGTATCGGCTATATGATTGCTCCCCTGCCACTTGCCAGGGCATGTAATAAACTTCAGGGACAACTGACATCAGGAGCTTGTACCATATCACAAATGGCTGCCCTCGCAGCATATACCCAGGACATATACCCGACTCTTCAGATGAAAAATGAATTTTTAAAGCGGGGAAAAATCGTCAGTCAGAAACTTTCAGAAATTCCCGGCATTAAAGCAAACAACCCTGAAGGTGCCTTTTACAGTCTGATTGATGTATCAGGGTTTTTCGGAAAATCAGACGGCAAAAGAACCATTCTCAACAGCAACGACATGGCAATGTACCTGCTGGAAGAAGCCTATGTTTCAACCGTTTCGGGTGACGCTTTCGGTGTGCCTGAATGTATCCGTATTTCATTTGCCACCTCTGAAGAAAACATCGTAAAAGCTATTGACAAAATGAAAACAGCTTTTTCACGTTTATCATAATCAAACTGTCTCACATTGAATAAACAAACTCCAACAGACATTTTATCTGAGTTTTCGAAAAAGAAAATTCTGGTAATAGGCGATATCATGCTCGATGCCTATATCTGGGGAAATGTCAGCCGCATTTCTCCTGAAGCTCCGGTGCCGGTTGTGCTGGTCAATCAAAAGGAATACCGACTGGGTGGTGCCGGGAATGTGGCCCTGAACATTAAAAGCCTTGGTGCAGCCCCATTGCTGGTTTCCATGACCGGAGATGACGAGGAAGCATCCTTTCTCTTTAATTTGCTAAATGAGAAAAAAATAGCCCCGGAATTTTTGCTGAAATCCTCCATGCGTAAAACCACTACCAAAACACGTATTATTGCCAATCATCAGCAACAGCTGATCAGGATAGACAACGAAGACAGCCGCCCATTAAACGAGTTTGACCAGAATTTACTGACAGATAAAGTCATGGAAATTTTACCCCTTGCCGATGCAGTTGTTTTTTCCGATTACGACAAGGGTGTTCTGAATCAAAAGATTATTCAGCTTGTTATCAGTGAAGCCAGGCGTTTGCATATTCCCACCATTGCAGACCCCAAAAAAGATAACTTTTTCAGTTATCAGCAGGCTACTCTGTTTAAACCTAATTTGAAAGAGCTTCAGGAAGGACTTCAGATGACTTTCAGAAGACCTGTGGTTATGGAAGAATTGAATGCCGCAGCAAACAAGCTTTTTGAAAAGATGAATATTGATATTGCATTCATCACCTTGTCTGATGAAGGCATTTATGTGAATAACAGGGAGTCAGGAAAAATTATTCCATCTCATAAACGAAATATTTATGACGTTTCCGGTGCAGGAGACACGGTGTCGGCAGTAGCTGCCCTTTCGATGGCCTGTGGCCTCGA
>JAAYUY010000164.1 GCA_012517435.1 Sphingobacteriales bacterium
AAAAACAGAAGAACTGAAATCATACTGACGCCACGTCTGGATGAACTCTTTCAAATTATCAACACGAATTAATCAAAATGTAACACTGTACAAAACCGAATAATTGATTGGTGGCTGAATATCTCCCGGCCTCATCATGTATTCCCTGTTTAAAAAATTCTTGATTATCAGGTTTATCTTATGATTATTGCTGATGTTGTACCCTATCCTGAAATCGAAAATCCAATTCCCTTTATTATGTGCCATTCTGTATTCTTTTATACCCGGTAAAATAATATCACCAAATTGCAACGGAACATTGTTTATCTTAACGGTCAGATTTTCAAATGCTTTGTCAATGTTCACAATCGGACTTAAATATATCAGTGAAAAACCCAGATTGAAATGATTAAAAGTTAAATCAAAATCAGACTTTAGCTGATGTTTAATCCGATATTTCAACATCCTTGAAGTCGAATCTGAAAATGAAGCCAAATAGGCAGAATCATTGTTTAAAGTTATTGGATTAATATAGGTATATCCGACATTAAAGTTTATTTGAAATTTTTCTAAATTGACTTCAGAAAAGATACCCGCTTCAAAGCCTGTAATCCTTGCATTTTCTGCATTTTGTGCTCTGAAGCCAATCCAGTTAAATACGTAACCGGGAGAGTTGGGATTCCACGACAGTACCACATTCGAAGGATTATACAAACCAAACGAAAATTCTGTCATGTTGTAGTATTGGGTCCAGAAGGCCGCAACATCCAGGTATCCTTTGATAGGCCCAATCCTATATCCCTGATATAATCCTGCCTCTGCACTCCATCCTTTTTCAGGATTTAGTTCCGGATTGGGAAATATGTTGAGGCTGCCTACTTGTGTCTGCGTGTACTTTTCGGCTATGGAAGGATATCTGAATCCCTGACCTACGGATGCACGCAGATTGGTGTATTCCATCAATTTGTAATTCATTCCAAGCCTGAACACTGGTAATGGCAATATTTTTACCGTATCGATTCGGAAATATTCCCACCTAAATCCTGCTGATAACTGCAAATTCTTGTATTTCTTATCTAATTGAGTATAAACACCTACATTATTACCCTTATGAATTGTATCCCCATACAATTCAGATTTTGCTCCAAAACCGGAATAAGTTATACCCGAACTTACAACAAGTTTTTTATTAAAAAAATGTTGATAACGGTATTCTGTATAAAATTGATAATCTGTATTGTTTTGTTGAGTATTGTTAATATTATTTACATGATAAAACCTTGACTTTAAACTATGGAACGAATTGTTTTTATTGTACAGAATATAAGGATCGATTATCAACCTGCTTACCTGAAATTGTTGAACAAAACTTTCTGCTATCTGATAAACTCCTGTATCTCCGTCTTTCCACAGAAAAAAATTGCCTCCTTCCTTTATCATATACAAGAAATTGGAACCAATTTTCACTTGATTCTTTCCTCCGCTCTGGTACTGCAATTTACTGTAAATCCTTGCTTTTCTGTAATTGTCATTTTCTCTGTACCCTTCATCCTGACTAAAGTTTCCGGAGAAGGAACTGTTAAATTTGCCTTTGCTGAAAGAATGGTAAAACTGATAAAATCCAAAATTTTGCCAGGCATCGCCCCACCATTTTTTATAATTTTCTTTAGGTGAGCCATAAATCCCTGTTGAAACTTTCATGGTGGTTAATGATTTACTTTGTGGGTTATTGGTTTTGATGTTTACTATCCCATTTAGAGCTGATGCTCCATATAATGCCGATGTTGCTCCTTTTATAATTTCAATCTGGCTTATGTTTTCAACAGGAATTAAATCCCAGATTGCTTCATTTGATGCTCCGGTCAGCAATGGCAGATCATCAAAAAGTAACAAAACTCGACTGCCTGCTCCATAACTATATCCGCTTCCACCCCGAATACTCGCCTGCTTTTCCATTATCACCAATCCGGGTGCTTTTTGGAGTAAGTTTTCTATACTCAATATATTGTTGTTCTCAACCTGTATTGGTTTTATAATCTCCATCGAAATACTTACATCTGACTTTTTTTGCTCAAATTTTCCAGCTGAAACCACAATTTCATTTAAAACTTTGGATTCCTCCTGCATTTTAATGATAAGATTTTCAAAAGATACATTTCTATTTATAATTATTTTCTCTGTCTTATATCCAATATACCTGAATTCTATTTGATCGATGTTTTTGTTAGTTAAAATCCTGAAATGTCCTTTATCATCCGTTATTGTACCCGTGGAACTATCAATAAGAACATTTACACCAACCAATGGTTCCCTTGTAAAAAAATCAATTACATGTCCTGAAATGATATTCTGTGAAAAAACATTTTGAAGCACAAACAACAAATGCAAAAAAACCAATATTTTCCTTTGCATAAAGTTTTTTTTCAGCCGTAAAAGTATCAAAATTTTTCTAAATGCCTTAATTTTGCCTTTTAAATCAATTTAATTATTCTCATTATGCGTAACATTTTATTTTGCTTTTCACTTGTCTTTATTTCATTTCTCTCTAACGCTCAATGTATCCCTGATTCCTTTTCCAAACCCAATATTTATCCTGATACCATTCGCAATCTTGATACAGCCTATGCAAACCAATACTATGAAATGAAAATGACTGCAGTAATTCCTGTTGATACCTTGGTTTTCGGAAACCGTATGCCTATTGATTCCATCGGTCTAATCTCCCTGACTGGCTTACCTGCAAGCCTTTCTTATGTTTCTAACTCACTTTCAGGATATTGGAAAGGTGGCACAAGTGGCTGTATTCTTATCTCTGGTACTCCTCAGAATAATGAAAACGGGGTGTATCCATTAAATATCATGGTTCGCGCTTTCGTTGCAGGTGTACCTGCCGATTATCCTGTTAAAGGATATAAAATTGTTGTTATTGGTAATTCCTCAATAAACAAATCTGATTTAAGTCATCAGGTTTCTTTTTACCCCAATCCTTCTTTTGATATTGCCTCTCTTCGGTTTTACAGCTCTGAAAACGCTGAAACATTTATTATTTTAAATAATTCCATTGGTAAAATTATTCGAAAAATACCGGTTACTGTATCAGCAGGTCATAACTCCGTTTTGATACCTATTTCAGATTTACCCAAAGGAAATTATTTTCTACAGATTAATATTAACCAACAAATTATCACTTTTCCTTTTATAAAATATTGATTTTATCTTTGATGACCCGGTTGTCATGACATCTTTTACTATTTTTCTGAATCAAAAGATTCCTGTTCGTGATGGAATTAAATTATCTGCTTCGTTGTATTTACCTAAAGATATTTCACCTACTTCGACTCTTTTTCTGATAACTCCATACAATGTCGATAGAAATCATCAACAGGCATCTTTTTTTACTCAAAATGGGTTTTCTGTATTGCTTGTTGACTCAAGAGGCAGAGGCAACTCCGAAGGAAAATTTAATCCATTTAGTCAGCAGGATGGTAGAGATGGATATGATGTTTGCCAATGGATTTCAGAGCAGAATTGGAATAATGGACGAGTGGGAATGTTTGGTGGATCTTACCTTGGAATGGTTCAATGGCTTACACTTAAAGAAAATCCCCCTGCTTTAAAATCAATTGCTCCTACCGCTGCCGTTTGTCCCGGAATTGATTTTCCCAAAAAAAATAACATTTTTTATTCTTATTTAGCTCCTTATCTCAGCTTTATTTATGGAAAAACATCCAATCCTAATTTGTTCTCTGATACAAATTATTGGGAATCTTTTTATTATGATTATTATAGCGGGAAATTCCCTTATTCTGAGTTGTTAAAAAAATCTTTTATTTCTTTTCCAAAATTCAATCAATGGATCCGTCATCCTTCTTTCGATTCCTTTTGGAAAAGCATTATACCTGACAATTCTACCTATGAAAAAATTAATATACCAATCTTAACAATTACCGGATATTTTGATGACGATCAGTACGGTGCATTATATTATTACAAAAATCATTTAAAATACAACTTTTCGTTTTCTAAAGAAAATCATTACATTATCATCGGCCCCTGGGATCATGCAGGAACAAGAGACCCTCAAAAAACGATTGATAATCAGTCGTTTTCTGAAACATCTACACTTAATTTTAATAAAATCCATCTCGATTGGTTTAATTGGACACTCAATAATAAAGAAAAGCCGGCCTATCTAAATAATACTTTTATTTTTTTCTTAATCAACGAAAATAAATGGTACAATTTTCATTTTCACAATAGTGATCTGTTTTCAAATAAGCAATTCTTTTTTCTTGGAAACAATGGAACACTAAATTCTGACTCTGAAAATAATTGTGAGTACATAATTAATATCAATTCTCTCAAAACTAAATTCAATTCCCCGGACTTAAAGCTTAATACTTCATACAATTATGCTTTCCATTATTTTGATTTTTCTTCAGACGATAATGAAATACTTTTTGAGTCTCAACCGTTTTCAGAACCTTTATTCATTGCCGGAAATGCAGAATTGAATTTATTTGTCAAAACCAATCTACCTGATTTTGATCTTGAATTTCTTTTATATGATAAAGACCCCAATAATAATCATTACTTTATTACCCGTGATTTTTTACGCTTTAGATATAGCAAAACACTTGAAAAATCTGAAATTAATAAAACACCTGATAAAATAAACAAAATAAGTTTCAAAAATTCTAATATAATTTTTAAAAAAATACCCACTGGTCATAAATTGGTGTTGCATATCAAACATTTGAATCTGTCAGTTTTTCAGAAAAATTATAATACAGGAAAAGATGTTTCTTATGAAACTTCTACAGATGCTATTAACGGTTGTTTAACAATATTTTGTAATTCAAAGTTCCCATCTTCTCTTGCAATCCCACTCTTAACTGAATTTTATATTAATGAAAAATTTTAATGTTGAGATAGCTGCACCAGTTGGTTCATTTGAAGGTCTAATGGCTGCTATTCAAGGCGGAGCTGATAGTATATATTTCGGGATCGATTCTCTTAATTTGAGAAGTGCTTCATCCTTTAATTTTAAATTGTCAGATATTAAAAAAATTTCTAAAATTTGTAATAATCACGGAATCAAGAATTATCTTACACTTAACAGTATTATCTATGATGAGGAAATTAAAAAAGCAAAAAAGATTATCGATTATTCAAAAGATTTTATAAATGGTATTATTGTTTCTGATTGTTCCTTATTGGAATATCTGAAAAATCTTTCCCTACCTGTCCACTTAAGTACTCAATTGAATATTTCTAATCTTGAATCTTTAAAATTTTTTTCTCAATACTGTGATGTCATTGTTCTTGCACGCGAATTAAGTTTGAAACAAATTTCATTTATTTCCAGACAAATCAAAAAACACAACATTAAAGGCAAATCCGGCAATATTATAAAACTTGAAGTTTTTATTCATGGCGCTTTATGTATGTCTTTTTCAGGAAAATGTTTTTTGAGTGAACATACGCACGGAAAGTCAGCTAACAGGGGTGAATGCCTTCAGAATTGCAGACGTCCTTATTCAATTATTGACGATCAAAATAATATTTTCAAACTTGATAATCCATATATACTGTCAGCAAAAGACCTTTCTACTCTTTCTATTTTGGACAAAATAGTCAAAACCTCTGTTAGTATTTTAAAAATTGAAGGTAGAGGACGTAGTCCGGAATACGTTAAGACAGTTGTCTCAACATATAATAAGGCATTGTCTCTTATTAATAACAATAGTTTTGATAGAATCAGCATTCAAAAACTTAACGAAGATCTTTCCTCCGTTTATAATCGCGGTTACTGGACAGGTCATTATCTTTCAGAATTTGTTTCCGATTGGAATACAGATGTTTCTGGTTCAAAATCTAAAGTGATAAAAGAATATATTGGAGATGTTACAAATTATTTTAGAAAAAATAGTGTTGTCGAAATTTTTGTTAATAATAGCCAAATTGTTAATAATGATAAATTATTAATTATTGGAAATAAAACAGGTGTTGTTGAATTAAAAATAGCTGAAATTTGGTTTGAAAATTCAATCATTTTAAAAGCTGAAAAAGGAAATAAAATAACATTAAAATGTAATGAAATTGTACGCAAAAATGATAAGGTTTATAAAATTGTTTCCAGAAATTAATTTGTAATATTTATTTCCTCAATGTATTCCCAGTTTTCCTTAATATTAAAATCCTTTTTTACTATTTTAAATAATTCGGGTTTTTTTAATGATTTCAAGTCTCCTGTGTCCCATTTTCCATTTCTATTTTCATCAATAAAATAAAAAATATCATAAGTTCCGGGATTAATATTACTAATTGTTATATCAATGCTAACATTTGTCAATTTTATTTTTTCTTTTGTCTGTTTATTTTTTATTTCCAAAATCACATTTTTATTTGTCGGATTTTGTAATAATAGTTTTAATAATCCAAAATCCTCACTATTTTTTGTTTTAATATCAACATTTGTTGATTCTATTGCATCCTCACAAAAGATTATTGAATTCTTTTCTAAAACTATTTTATATTCAGTTCCGTTATTAAGGTTGCTTATTGTTAATTTTTCAGGATCAGTATTAGTAAAATTTATTTTATATTCTTCTGCAATTTTTCCAGCAGCATTTATTTTAATTAAGCTATCGCTAATTTCTTTGATTGGTTTAGTAAAATATATTTCAATCTCATTTATTAATGGTTTTATTTCCGAGATTAGTTTTTTATTGATTGATTCTTTTGATCTTATCTTTCTTTGATCAATGATTATTGTGTCTTTTTTAGTATCATATTCAAATACAAAATTCAATTTATTTAGTCTATCAATCTGTTCGCAAATCCAACAATTAAATGAATCAGACAATTTATTATCACAAATTACTTGAAATTCTCTTGTAAAAAGAGAATCAAAAATTTTGTAATTCCTTAATATTACTGGAGAAGTAAATTTTAAGTAAAATTTATTTTTTGTTTTAACATAATAATCATTAAGCCTGATTTCTTCCTGATTCCTGAATAAATTCAATTCTATGTATTCAGAATGATTATTCGGTTTATCTGAACTGACGAAATCAAATCTTTCATCATTATCTACTATTTGGTTTTTATTCTTGTCATCTAATGCCAAAATAAAATTGTAATCATTAGAAATATTGTATAAATTAAACTTTCCGTTTTTTTCGCTTACGGTTAATCCAACAATGTTTTCCTTCTTTATTTTTCCATTGAAACCATCCGACAAATTTTCTTTTAATAAATATATATAAACATTTTCTAAAGGAACTTTTTCAATATAATCATATACCGTTCCTTCTATTTTATTAGAATCAATATTTTGACTTTTTGAAAAAACATATTTAAAGCCTGATAGAGTGTTTCCTTCGTTAATATCTTTAATATTATTCAAAAAATTTATGGTATATGTTTGAATTTCATTTAAAGAATCAAGAGAAGGAAACTTTATTAATATCTTATCATTTTTTACTAAAAACTTGGTGTTTTGAACAGGTGGTGAAATAATTACATCATTAGGATTTGCTATTTCAATTTTTTCACTCATTATTAATTTTATTGTTGTAGAAGAAAAATTAGTTGCACGGTTTTCCGGTATACATTTAATCACCTTTGGTGGTTCAGTATCTTTTGGGCCACCTTCAGGGGATCTCTGAACAGCACAATTTGAAAGAATTATTGCTGTCAGAAAAATAAATAAAAAATTTTTCATATTATCTTCCTAAATGAACTAAAATAATAGATATATCGCTCGGAGACACTCCACTTATTCTCAAGGCTTGCCCAATCGACTTTGGTTTGATTTTATTAAGTTTTTCAACAGCTTCACTTGAAAGTGAATTTATTTTTTCATATTTTATGTTATCTGGAATTTTAATTTCTTCCATTTTATTCATTTTTTTTACTAATTCTTCTTCCTTTTCTATATAGGATTTGTATTTTGCTTGAATTTCAAATTCTTTTATTGAATCATTTTTAAAATTTTCTAAAAATGTCGAAATTTCATTAATTTCTCTTAAATCTTCAATTGATATTTCTGGTCTTAAAAGAATATTTATCCATTTTGTACTCTGTGTTATTGTTTTTGTCCCTTTTTTAATCAGAACTTTATTTACTATTTCTGGATCACAAGACTGAGAGACAAAAAATGTGTTAATTTTTTCAATTTCATTAATTTTGTTGCTAATTTTTTCAATTCTTTCTTTCCCAATCAATCCTATATTGTATGACAGGGGTGTTAATCTGATGTCTGCATTGTCTTGCCTTAACAATATTCTATATTCAGCCCTTGACGTAAACATTCTGTATGGTTCATCAGTTCCTTTTGTAATTAAATCATCTATTAATACTCCAATATAAGCATCAGATCTTTTTAAAATAAAGGATTGTTTATTATTAATTTTTAAATGTGCGTTTATACCTGCTATTATTCCCTGTGCTGCTGCCTCTTCATAACCAGTAGTTCCATTTATTTGACCGGCAAAAAATAAATTTTCAACTTTTTTTGACTCTAATGAGTGTGATAATTGTGTGGGATCGAAATAATCATATTCAATGGCATAGCCTGGCCTGAATATTTTCACTTTTTCAAGTCCTCTTATTTTTTTTAAAGCTTTATACTGTATTTCCAGTGGTAAGGATGAAGAAAAACCGTTTAAATAAAATTCAATAGTATTCCAACCTTCAGGTTCCAAAAAAAGTTGATGTCTATCCCTATTTGAAAATCTTTTAATCTTGTCTTCTATAGATGGGCAATATCTAGGACCAATTCCTTTTATCACTTCATTAAATAATGGTGAAAACTTAAAACCACTTTCCAATATTTCATGAACTTCAGAATTTGTATATGTAATATAACAAGGTAATTGATTTTTTATGGGCTCAGTAAAATCAGAAAAAGAGAATTTTTCTGGAAATTCATCACCATTTTGAATTTCCATTTTTTTAAAATTTACACTCCTTCCGTCTATTCTTACCGGTGTTCCGGTCTTCATTCTTCCAAATTCAATTCCATATCTTGAAATTTTTTCTGTAAAACTATTTACAGATTTTTCTCCTAATCTACCTCCACTTAAAATTGTATTGCCAATAAATATTTTACCGTTTAAAAAAGTTCCTGTTGTTAATACAATTGCTTTTGAATAGAAAATTTTTCCCATTGAAGTAATAACACTCTTTACTTTATCATTTTTTACAACTATATCAACAACAGAATCTTGCCAGAAATAAATATTTTTATTTTCTTCAAGATTTTTTCTCCAAATCTGACTAAACAACAGTCTATCATTCTGTGTACGAGGACTCCACATAGCAGGTCCTTTAGATTTGTTTAGCATTCTAAATTGAATAGTAGATAAATCTGAAACTATACCTGAATAACCTCCCAATGCATCTATTTCACGAATAATTTGTCCTTTTGCAATTCCTCCCATGGAAGGATTACAAGACATTTGAGCAAAGTTTTGCATATTAAGAGTAATCAATAATACTTTTGATCCTAAATTTGCTGCTGCCATTGCAGCTTCACAACCGGCATGGCCTCCTCCGACAACAATTATATCATAATTTTTCATTTCAAAACTTTTGTTTCACGTGAAACATTTTTTATCAATTCATCTTCCCTTTTTCTCATTATTTTTATTTCTTCTGTCTCTTTATCATCATATCCTAAGAGATGTAAACATCCATGAAAAATAATACGTTTTAGTTCATTTTTAAATTCTATGTTTTCATTTTTTGCATTTTTTTTAATTTTTTCCAGGCAAATGTATGCTTCAGCTTCCACAATATTATCTTCATTATTTAGCTTTATTGTAATTATATCAGTCACATAATTATGTTTTAATAATTCATAATTTATAATTTTTATTTCCCTTTCTTTTAAACAGTGATATTTTAACTCCTTAATTTTCTTTTTTTCTTTTCTAAATGTCTCTTTTATGTAATTTTTAATTTTTTTTATTTCTTTTTCACTTAATTCATTCTCTATATCCTTGCAGAACAATATCATTTCTATTTATTTAATTTTTCACTTTTATATATTCTTTTATTTTTTCTTTTTCTTTTTAATCTTTTTTTCCTCTCATAATAGATAAATGACTTATTTTCGCAATATAATTTTTTCATATTATGACGCAGAGCAAAGTCAGAATAAACAAATATCTTGCAGCTTGTGGATACTGTTCAAGACGCAAAGCTGATGATTTCATAAAACAAGGCTTAGTAAAAATTAATAACAAAGTTATTACCGATTTTTCATTCAAAGTTTCTATTCATGATGATGTTTTTGTTAATGGTGTTAATATTAAACCTAAAAAACTGATTTACATTGTTTTAAATAAACCAAAAGATTATATTTGTACAGTATCAGATGAAAAACTACGCAAAACTGTTTTTGACTTGATTGATATTCCGAAATCCGGATTATTTTCCGTTGGAAGATTGGACAGAAACACAACAGGTACTTTACTTATTACAAATGATGGTATATTAACACACAAACTTCTACATCCTTCATCTTCTATTATTAAAGTTTATCACGTTACTTTAGATAATTATTTACCTAATACTATATTATCAGAATTAAAATCAGGTATAACTATTGATAATCGCTTGATTTTTTTTGATGAAATCTTTCCATTAAATACAGAAAATAAGAACGAAATAATAGTGTCTTTACATTCTGGTCAATATCATATTATTAAAAGAATATTTTCTAAATATGGTTATTTAGTAAAAAAACTTGATCGTATTTCTTTTGCCGGAATTGATTATTCTTCTCTAAAAAGAGGTGAATGGAGATATTTAACAAAAAATGAGGTAAAATATCTTTATTCATTGTAAACAACTCGTAAATTTCGTTTACAAGTTTTTTTCTCATTCATTTTTCAAAAATTTTCACTTTTTAATTATTTTCTTAACACTATTTTAAATGCCATACATTATTTTACTAACATAATATTCCTGTTTTTACACCAGCATTTTTTCACAATTTTACTTTCAATTTGTTTTGTTTATTTTTCACATCATCTTCATTTTCAATCATATTTATTCATCCTTCTTTTTTTTCATTGTTTATACATTGTTAACCTTATATTGTTTCAGACATTTTCGAAAAGGATTTTTCAACATCCTAATTAATTAATACTCTTTATGTTCAAACTTTTTAAAATCGATTCATTTATGATTAATTGTGTTAACTTTGCACCTTGAATTGGGGTGAGAACCCCTTTTTTTATGAATGGTTTTATTAAAAGTACAAAGATGGATAAGAACGAAATTATAGAATCGTTTGCAGGATTGAAAGAATTGAAAAATATTGACAGGGCAACTATGATAAGAGTCCTTGAAGATGTATTCAGAGATGTTTTGGAGAAAAAATTTCAGGTAACTGAAAACATTGATATTATTATCAATGCCGAAAAAGGGGATGTTCAAATTTGGAGAAACAGAACTATTGTAGAAGACGGAAAAGTAACCGATCCTAATCTTGAAATTTCGCTTTCTGAAGCAAGAAAATATGCTGATGATTTTGAAATAGGAGAGGAGTTTTCTGAAGAAATTAAAATAAATTCATTTGAAAGAAGAGCCATACAAAATGCTAAAGTCAATCTTCAGAACAAATTATTAGATATTGAAAGGAATGATATCATAAGAAGATATCAGGACAGAATAGATGAAATTGTTACTGGTGAAGTTTACAGAGTTTGGAAAAAGGAAGTTTTGGTTTTAGATGATGATGGAAATGAATTGGTTTTACCAAAAGCATTACAAATACCGAAAGATTATTTTTCAAAAGGAGATCAGGTAAGAGCAATAGTTCATACCATTGAAAACATGAGTGGAATACCAAGGGTTATATTATCAAGAGTATCTCCGGTATTTCTGGAAAGGTTGTTTGAGCTTGAGGTTCCGGAAATTGCTGATGGACTTGTTAGTATTCGGGCAATAGTCAGAGAGCCTGGAGAAAGGGCAAAAGTAGCAGTTGAGTCTTACGATGACAGAATAGATCCTGTGGGGGCATGTGTTGGTATGAAAGGGAGCAGAATTCATGGAATTGTCAGGGAGTTAAGAAATGAAAATATAGACATTATTAACTATACCGATAATATATCCTTATATATTTCCCGTGCATTAAGCCCTGCAAAGACTGGACAGATAATTATTGATCAGGAAAGAAAAAGATGTCAGGTTTATTTAAAACCAGATCAGGTTTCACTGGCTATTGGAAAAGATGGGATTAATATAAAATTGGCTGCTAAATTAACAGGCTATGAAATTGATATTTTCAGAGAAGTGGATGAAGGAGATTACGATATAGAAATTGATGAATTTGCAGATGAAATTGATCCCTGGATAATTGATGAAATTAAGAATATAGGGTGCGATACAGCGAAATCAGTTTTGTCGATGACAGTTGAAGAGGTTGCAGAGAAAACAGATCTTGAGATTGAAACAGTTGAATATGTTTTCGAAATATTAAAAAAGGAATTTGAATAAACGAAATAGTAGATGTCAGAAATAGTTGCAAAAAGATTATCCAAAGTGGCAAAGGAGTTTAATATTGCCACTTCTACAATAATTGATTTTTTAAAATCAAAAAATATAGTTATTGAGGATAATCCTAATTCAAAAATTACTCCGGAGCAATATGAATTACTTCTTTCAAAATTTCAGACTGATAAAATTTCAAAGGAAATTATTGACGAAAAGAGGGAGGAGGTAAAAAAAGAAGAAAAAATCCGTAAACCGAATTTACAAACCGAAGAAAAAGAAGATATATTAATCAAGACAAATCTGATTCGTGATCGTGATATTTCACTTAAAGAAAAACCAATAAAAACTGAAAAAGAAAAGACTGAAATTAAAAAAGAATCTGGATTAAAGGTATTGGGAAAGATTGAAATAGGTGAAAAAACACAAATCAATAAAGAAGAAAAAGAAGAGAAAAAAGAGGAGATAATCCAAGAAGAAAACATTTCAGTTGAAGTAGAAAAAAGCGTAGAACAGGAGGAATCAAAAGTCTTTGAAGAAATTTCTTTAGAGAAAGAAGAAAACACCAAGACAGAAGAATTTGAAAAGAAAGAAGAGTTAATACTTGCAGAAACAGAAATAAAGGTAGAGGAACCAATAACTCAAACTGAAGAATTTATTGAAGAAGAAAAGGATACTTCAGAATCATCCGATGAAAGAGAAACAGAAGAGGATATAGAAACAGAAGAACATCCGGAAATACCAGAGGTAAAAGAAGAAACAGAAGAATTTGGATTAAAAATTAAAGGTAAAATTGATTTAGAACAATTTGAGCCCAAGAAGAAAAAGCCCGTTGCATCAACATCTGATCCGGCAACAATAAAACATCGGAAACGTAAACGAATTGTAAAAAATGAAAAAGTTGCACTTCAGGAAGAGGAGAAAAAAGTAAAAGAAAAAACAAAACAAAAAAGGGAGCCAAAGAAGCCTGAAGTAGATGAAAAAGAAATAAAAGAACAAATTTCAGCAACCCTTGCAAAGTTGAGCGGAAAAACAGTTCCAAGTGCAAAATTAAGAGTTAAAAAATTAAAGAAGAGAGAGCAGAAAGAGAGGGAGTTTTCTCAACAGGAAGAAGCGAGTAATGTCATTGAAGTAATTGAATTTATTACGGTTAGTGAACTTGCAAATCTGATGAATGTTTCAGTTTCTGAAGTGATTACAGTTTGTATGGAGTTGGGATTAATGGTTAGTATCAATCAAAGACTTGACGCAGAAACTATTGCAATTGTTGCAGATGAATTTAATTATGAAGTAGTATTTAAACACGATAGCAGTACAGAGCCATCACTTGAAGAGCCAGATGTTGAGGAGAGAATGGTTGAGCGTGCACCGGTTGTTACTATTATGGGACATGTTGATCATGGGAAGACAACCTTGTTGGATTATATCAGAAAAAGTAAAGTTACGGAAGGTGAAGCAGGAGGTATTACGCAACATATTGGTGCGTATAGTGTTGAATTACAAAATGGCAAACAAATCACCTTTCTCGACACGCCCGGTCATGAAGCATTTACTTCCATGAGAGCAAGAGGTGCAAAAGTTACGGATATTGCGATTATTGTCATTGCAGCAGACGACAGCGTCATGCCTCAGACGAAAGAAGCAATTAGTCACGCCCAGGCTGCAGGTGTAAAAATAGTATTTGCCTTTAATAAAATTGATAAAGAAGGTGCAAATGCAGACAGAATCCGTGAACAGCTTGCTGAAATGAATATACTTGTGGAAGAGTGGGGTGGAAAATACCAGACTCAGGAAATCTCAGCAAAAAAAGGAATAAATGTAGATAAATTGCTTGACAAGGTTCTTTTGGAAGCTGAAATGCTTGAACTAAAAGCTGATCCTGAAAAACGAGGTGTTGGAACCATCATTGAAGCTTCAATGGACAAAGGCAGGGGTGTGGTGGCAACCGTTTTAGTGCAAAAAGGAAAGTTGAAGGTCGGGGACCCCATACTTGCAGGAGCTTATTATGGAAAAGTAAAAGCTCTATATAATGAAACAAGAAAAAGGATTAATAAAGCAGGACCTTCAACACCAGTTGAAGTAATTGGTTTTGATGGTACACCCACTGCAGGAGATATTTTATACGTTGTTGAATCGGAAAGTGTTGCAAAAGAAATAGCCACACAACGCAAACGACTTATCAGGGAACAAGGAATCAGAGCCACCAAACACGTAACATTGGACGAAATTGGAAGAAGAATAGCATTAGGCAACTTTAAAGAACTTAACATTATAATTAAAGCAGACGTGGATGGTTCAGTTGAAGCTTTGACCGATTCCATTCAAAAACTTTCAACAGAAGAAGTTCAGGTAAATGTTATTCACAGAGGGGTTGGTCAAATTTCAGAATCTGATGTATTGCTGGCCTCTGCTTCAGATGCAATCATTATTGGTTTTCAGGTACGTCCTTCTCTGAATGCAAGGAAATTAGCCGAGCAGGAACAAATTGATATCAGATTGTATTCAGTCATTTATGATGCAATAGAAGAGGTCAAAGCCGCTATTGAAGGGATGTTACAACCCACGGAAGAAGAAAAAATATTATGTAATGTGGAAGTACGCGAAGTTTTTAGAATTTCAAAAGTTGGCAATATAGCAGGGTGTATGGTTTTGGATGGAAAAATTACCAGAAATACAAAAATCAGAATTGTCAGGGAAGGCGTTGTGATTTATACAGGAGAATTAGCCTCCTTAAAAAGATTTAAGGAAGATGTGAAAGAGGTTTCTGCAGGTTATGAATGTGGAATTGGCATACAGAATTTCAATGATTTAAAAGTGGGGGATATAATTGAAGGTTTCACAGTAGAACAAATAAAAAGAAAACTATAATCATATTTTGTGGAAATAATCAGATTAGGCATTGAGGGTTTACTATTGATTAAACCGGTTGTATATGAAGATGAGCGAGGTTATTTTTTCGAATCCTTTAAAAGTCCGCTATACGAAGAATTAGGCCTGGTTACGAGTTTTGTTCAGGATAATGAGTCGATGTCGCATAAAAACGTTATTCGTGGACTTCATTTTCAAAATCCCCCGTTTGCACAGGGTAAACTGGTTCGTGTTGTGCATGGATCAGTATTGGATGTAGCTCTGGACATCAGAAAAAACTCCAAGACTTATGGAAAATGGCATGCCGTAGTATTGACCAGTCAAAACAAGCTGATGTATTGGATACCGGAAGGATTTGCTCATGGTTTTTGCAGTCTGGAAGACAATACAATACTTACTTATAAATGCACGAATCTATATGATAAGGAATCAGAAGGATGTATTTACTGGAACGATCCCGATCTGGCAATTAATTGGCAAACATCCTCACCTGTCGTATCAGCCAAGGACAATCAGGGAATTTTATTCAAAGATTTTCAAAGTCAGTTTTAGGTAGAATTATGCAAATCAAAGTTCAGAATACAGAAATAGAAGACGTCATAATCGTCATTCCCGAAGTTTTCGAAGATGAAAGGGGATTTTTTACAGAAACTTACCGTTATGATCAGTTTCTTGAGTTAGGTTTACCCGGAAATTTTGTTCAACTCAATCATTCCCGTTCAGCGAAGAATGTATTGAGAGGATTGCATTTTCAGTGGGAACCACCGATGGGCAAAATGATGAGAGTTTTGTTTGGCCAGGCATTTCTGGTAGCTGTTGATATCAGGAAAAACTCACCTGATTTGGGGAAATGGATTGGTATTACCTTATCAGAGAGAGATAAAAAATGGATTTATGCACCAGCAGGATTTGCCCGAGGATTTTGTGTCTTGTCAGATTTTGCTGAGATAGAATACCTTACAACGGGTGTTTATAATAGCAAAGCAGAATCAGGGATACTATGGCGTGATAAAGAAATTGGGATAAAGTGGCCGGTTGAAGAGCCTGTATTATCCCAGAAAGACAAGGTTGCACAGACATTATCAGAATGGTTAAAAACCAAAGAATCAGATTATTTTAAAAAATAGGCCATGAAAATATTAGTTGCCGGTGGAGCCGGATATATCGGATCTGTGGTAGTTCCAAAACTTGCAGAAAGAGGTTATGAAGTGGATGTTGTTGATTTATTGTGGTTTGGAAATAAATTACCTGCCGATATCAAGGTTATTCAAAAAGACATTTTTGACCTTGAACCGGAAGAACTGAAACCTTATGATCAGGTTATTTTTCTTGCCGGTTTGTCCAATGATCCTATGGCCGAATTTTCTCCAAAAGATAACTTTATTCAAAATGCCTCTTCCCCTGCATATTTAGGATATATTTCAAAAATTGCCGGTGTTAAAAGATTTATTTATGCCGGCTCTTGCTCTGTTTATGGTTATACGGTTAATGAATTATATGATGAAAAATCACCGGCTGTTTCGAATTACCCTTATGGCATTTCAAAACTACAGGGAGAGTTTTCAGTATTGCAGATGATCGATAAAAGCTTTTCAGTAATAGCATTTCGGCAGGGAACGGTATCCGGCTATAGTCCCCGAATGAGGCTTGACCTGATCGTTAACACCATGTTTAAAAATGCCATTCAAAAAGGAGAAATTACAGTAAATAATCCATCTATCTGGCGACCTGTTTTAAGTATAAAAGATGTTGCAAGTGCTTATATCAGGGCTGTTGAAGCCAATTACGACATTTCCGGTGTTTTCAATATTTCTTCGGGGAACTATACGGTTGGAGAGGTGGCCGATATGGTCAGCGACACATTACTTGAAACATTGGGATTAAAAACAAAGCTTATCATTAAAAACATTCAGGATTTCAGAAATTATAAGGTAAGCATTGAGAACGCCATGAAAATATTAAGTTTTAAACCCATGCACACGGTGATTGACATTGTACATGATTTAATTCAGCATAAAGAGCAATTCAACGATTTTGATAATCCAGCTTATTACAACATACAGGTTTTCAAATCATTAAAGCAAAGCGAAGGCAAAAAATAAACAAGATGAAAGTTGCAATCATTGGAGCTAACGGACAGCTTGGAATTGACCTCATACAGGAATTCAAAACTGCAGGAGATGAAGTATATGGGTTTAATCATTGCGATGTCGAACTGTATGATATTGATTCAATTGTAAATGCGATTAAACTTTCCAGGCCTGATTTACTCATCAATACGGCTGCTTATCATCATGTGGAGAAATGTGAAGAAAATCCCCTGAGAGCACATCAGATAAACTGAATAGGAGCAAGAAATCTTGCGATGGCTTGTGCCGAACATGATGTATTGTTTTTTCATTTCAGTACGGATTATGTTTTTAACGGGAAGCAAAGAATTCCCTATACCGAATCAGATTGCCCGAAACCATTAAATGTTTATGGTAATAGTAAATTATCCGGAGAGCATTACATTGCTGCCATTGCTGAAAAATACTTAATTATCAGAACTTCAGGGCTTTACGGTAAAAATCCATGCCGGGCTAAAGGCGGGCTAAACTTTGTTCAACTTATGTTGAAACTGGCAAACGAAGGAAAAAAAATCAGGGTTGTTGATAATGAAATATTAACACCTACTTCTACAAAAGAACTTGCCAGACAGGTAGTTAAAATTAAAAATCCGGATTTTTACGGAATTGTACATGCCACCTCAGAGTGTGAGTGCTCCTGGTATCAGTTTGCCAAAGCTATTTTTTCAATTACCGGCTTAGATCCTGACCTTCAGATAGCTGCACCGGATGAATTTCCATCCAAAGCCAAGAGGCCTGAATACAGTGTGCTGGAAAATGGAAAATTAAAAGCATACAATTGCAACATCATGAAAACATGGGAAGAAGCTTTGAAAGAATATTTGCTTAATTAATTTTAAGATTGATTTAACAGATTCCACAATTTTCTTTTCAGAGCGTTAATTCCTAATCCGGAAACAGAAGAAATAAAGAGGTAGTCCGTATCTGGGGGTAAAGTGCTTTTAATATTTTTCAAAAAATCATAGTCAACGATATCACATTTAGTAATAGCCAGAAGTCTTTTTTTATTCAACAATGCAGGGTTATACTTTTCAAGTTCATTGAGTAATATCTCAAATTGAGAAGTAATATCCTGATTTTCAACACTAATCATAAAGAGAAGGACTGAATTTCGTTCGATATGGCGAAGAAAACGAAGTCCGAGCCCCTTTCCTTCTGATGCGCCTTCAATGATACCCGGAATATCGGCCACCACAAAAGACCTGTATTTCCCTGCCTGAACAACTCCAACATTGGGGACAATGGTTGTAAAAGGAAAATCGGCAATTTTTGGTCTGGCAGCGGAAATCACACTCAATAGTGTTGACTTTCCCGCATTGGGAAAACCAACAAGACCAACGTCTGCAAGTAGTTTTAATTCAAATATGACTGTTTTTTCAATTCCGGGCATACCGGGTTGTGCAAATTGTGGTGCCTGACGGGTGGGGGATTTGAACTGCCAGTTGCCTAATCCTCCTTTTCCACCCTCAAATAAGATTTTTTCTTCCCCGTGCTGAGTTATTTCCATCAAAAAGGCATTGTTTTCCGCATCTTTAACAATAGTTCCCAATGGTACCTCAACAACAATATCTTTTCCACTAGCTCCTGTTTTATTTTGAGAAGATCCGTTTTTTCCGTTTTCAGCAAATAAATGTTTGGTGTATCGTAAATGAAGCAAAGTCCAAAGATTCGCATTTCCTTTTAAAATGATGTGTCCGCCACGTCCCCCGTCTCCACCGTCAGGGCCACCTTTGCGGGTAAATTTATCTCTGTGAAAATGAACAGAGCCTGCTCCACCAGCTCCTGAACGGCAAAAAACTTTTATTTGGTCAATAAAATTTTGTTCTGACATAAATTAAGTTACTATATGTGTTGTAAGGTATCGGAATGGCCAATACAAGTAAGAAATCAATAAATACTGAAAGTGCAAAAATCGGTAAAATTGGCATTATTTTTATTAAGTGGTTTGTAAAATAAATTCATACTTTTGCATAAAGAATAAAATTGTCTGATTATGTATTGGACGCTGGAATTAGCTGGATATTTGATTGATGCACCGTGGCCTGCAACAAAGGATGAGCTTATTGATTATGCTATCCGGACTGGTGCACCACTTGAACTGATTGAAAATCTTCAGGAACTTGAAGATGATGGTGATCCGTATGAAAGCATTGAGGAGATTTGGCCCGATTATCCGACCCATGATGAATTTTTCTTCAATGAAGACGAATATTAAATTATTAGATTTCAAATAGCAGGTAATGCATAAGTTAGTGTTAATCAGGCATGGAGAAAGCCTTTGGAACCAGGAAAACCGTTTTACAGGATGGAAGGATATTGATTTAAGTGAAAAAGGAATCAATGAAGCACATCAGGCTGGCAAAATTTTGTTTAAAGAAGGCTATCATTTTTCAAAAGCATATACTTCAGTATTAAAAAGAGCCATACGGACACTCTGGATTGTTTTGGACGAACTTGACCTGATGTGGATTCCAGTTGTAAATTCATGGCGGCTGAACGAAAGGCATTATGGGGCACTTCAGGGGCTAAACAAGAATGAAATGGTTCAGCTTCATGGAGAAGAGCAGGTTCATAAATGGAGGAGGGGTTTTGATGTTCGTCCTCCCGCTATGGAAATAAGTGACGAAAGATATGTGGGAAATGATGTTCGCTACAGTCAATTGAAAAAAGAAGAAATCCCGCTTACTGAAAGCCTGAAAGATACCATCGACAGGCTTTTACCTTTGTGGGAAAATGATATTAAACCCGATATTCAGAAAGGCGAACAGCTTATCATAGCCGCTCATGGAAATAGCCTTAGAGCTATTGTAAAAACGCTTGATAATCTTTCAGATGAAGAAATAATGGAATTAAATATTCCTACCGGAATACCACTTGTTTATGAGCTTTCAGAAGATTTAAAACCATTGCGCCACTATTATTTAGGTGATCCTGAAGAAATTGAGAAAGCCATTGCTAAGGTAAAGGCACAGACTCAAAAGAAATAATTCAATCCTTCCTGCAGAAAACTATCCGGTTTTTATTATTGATGTCTTTATGAATCCTGATTTCTTTCAAACCAAATGAGGACAGTAGTTCTGTCATCATGTATCCGTTTTTCTCATTTATTTCGAAGTAATATTTTCCATGAGATTTTAAAAATTGTAAAGTTTTTTCAATAATAATCCTGTAAAAAACAAGCGGATCGTTGTCGGGAACAAACAATGCTTCAGCGGGTTCATGGTTCAGGACCCTTTCCGACATGAATTGTTTTTCTTTATTTAAAACATAAGGAGGATTGCTGACAATTATATCAAATTGATATTCTTTGAGTTCTGATAAGTCAGACGAAAACAAATCGGCCTGAATAAAAGTTATTTCAGCTGATTGTCTTAGTGCATTTTCCTTAGCAACTGAAAGAATTTCAGGTTTGTAATCAAGAGCAAAAACTTGTGAATCAGGAAGATTGATTTTAAGAGAAACGGCAATACAACCAGAACCTGTTCCAATATCGAGTACTGTATTTTTTTTATGAGAGTTTTCCCTGATAATCAGATCGACAAGTTCCTCTGTTTCAGGGCGGGGGATTAAAACTTCAGGATTAACCAGAAACTTTAAATCATAAAAATGACAAAAGCCTGTGATGTATTGAACAGGCTCATTATTAAGCAATCTTTGGGTTGCATCTGATAGCGCAGTCAGCTGGGCAGCATTGAGCTGAAGGCCGGGATGAATAAAAATATCTGTTTTCTTAAATCCTAACAGGTCAGTGAACAGAATTTCTGCCATGGCGGTAGCCTCCTGATGAGAATAATTACCTTTCAGGGTTTGGACAATATGGTTAAATTCGCTGGTCATTCAATTTTGATTGCAAAAATAAAATTCTTAAATAAATTAGCCTTGACTGACGAGTTGTTAATGAGCAGATGTTTAGACCTTGCGAAAAGCGGATTTCCGGCTGTTTTACCGAATCCGATGGTAGGGGCGCTTATTGTGTCAGAAGCAAGGATTATTGCAGAAGGCTATCATCATTATTTTGGCGGAATACATGCCGAGGTTGATGCCATCAGAAAGGTTAAAGACAAGGAGATATTAAGAAAATCAACATTATACGTGAACCTTGAACCCTGTTCTCATTTCGGAAAAACGCCTCCTTGTGTTCATCAGATTATTGAAGCCGGTATTCCTGAAGTGGTAGTTGCAGGTAAAGATCCGAATCCACTGGTCAACGGCAGGGGAATTAACATCCTGAAAGAGCACGGAATTGTTGTCAGAGAAGGGGTCAGAGAAACTGAGGCTATTGAATTAAACAAGCGTTTTTATACCTTTTACCGAAAGAACAGGCCATATATCATTCTGAAGTTTGCAACCACAAAGGATGGATTTTTAGCAAAAGAAAATTATTACTCGAAATGGATCAGCAATGAGTATTCCCGAATATTGGTTCATAAATGGAGAGGAGAAGAAATGGCCATTTTAACCGGAGCCAATACAGTCAGATATGATGATCCTCATTTAACCAACAGATTTTCGAAAACAGGTAATCCTGTCAGAATCTTTTTTGACAGGGATTTATCAATTCCTGTTACAAAGCATATATTTGATAACAGCAGCAGAACCATCGTATACAATTTTGTAAAAGAAGATAAAGACAATCAGACAGAGTGGGTAAAATTAGACCGCACGAAAGATTTTATAGCACAGATAATCAATCATTTATTCACGATAAACATTCAATCTCTGATAGTTGAAGGCGGAGCGAAAATACTGTCGGCCTTTCTGGATAGAAATTTATGGGACGAAGCCAGAATTTTTACTGCCGAAAAACTGTTCAGGTCTGGTATTAAAGCTCCTGAAATCAGAGTTGAGCCATTTGAGACAATTGAAATAATTGACAATCAGTTGAATATTTATTTTAATAGCGGACAAGGATTAAAAAAACCAGATAAGGCTTAAAATTGAGAATTATGAGATTTGCAGATATACCGGGGCAACAGAAAATAAAAGAAGAGCTTATTACAAGTGTAAAGAACAATAAGCTTAGCCATTCAATTATGCTGGTGGGGAATGAAGGTTATGGTGCTTTACCGCTTGCACTTGCACTTGCCAGCTATATCAATTGTGAAAATAAAGGAGAAAGAGATTCCTGTGGCGAATGTCCATCGTGCAGAAAATCGGATAAAATGATTCATCCTGATATTCATTTTACGTTTTCGACATATTCCGATTCAGGCGGAAAGCAATTCCTGAGTGAAAAATTTATTCCGCAGTGGCGTTCGGCAATTGAAACAAATCCCTATATGACTGATTTAGACTGGCTGACATTTATTAATTCAGGAAACAAGCAAGGGAATATTTATATCGCTGATTGTCATCAGATTATTAAAAATCTCAGTTTAACCACCTATGAAAGCGGAGCCAAAATACAAATCATCTGGCAGGCACAAAATCTTGGGAATAATGCCAATTCTCTTTTAAAAATTATAGAAGAACCATCACCAAAGACTTATTTTATTTTTATTGCCCCCTCAACAGATAAAATATTGAGTACCATTTTATCAAGGACAAGAGTTTATTCATTGCCACCCTTTAATCCGGAAGACATCGAAGCAGAGTTAAGAAAACGGAGTGAGGATGAGACATTTATAAAAGAAATAGCGCTAAGGGCAAATGGTGATATGAACGAAGCTTTAAAACAACTCGGTAATATTGCTGACAATGATAATATGATGGAGAAACTAAGAAATTGGTTTTTGGAATCATATTTTATGAAACGAGTTGAGCTTTATAAAACGATAGGAAATTTTTCAGAAATGAGCCGAGAGCAGGCAAAGGAATTTCTGAATTATGCATTGAGAATTATCAGAGAATCAATAGTTCATCAATATGATGATAAAAAATTAAGTCATTTTTCACACAAGGAATCTGAATTTTTACAAAAGTTTGGTTCGTTGATAAAAGGGAAAAATGTTTACCAAATGGTGGAAGATATTAACCAGGCAATGTATCACATCGAGCGTAATGCCAACATAAAATTTGTGTTCTTTCATTTATCTTTGCAATTTTATAAATTATTCGGAGAAGGACAAAAGAGCGAAAGGAAAGAAGAATGACAAGCAACAAGACACTACAAAGATGGATGGTCAGCAGGGAAGAGTGTAAATACTGCTGCAATAAATTATCGACATTTGACTGGCAGGAAGAATTAAAATTCACTAATAATCAATATATACCAGAGTTTGTTGAAGTAAGATTCAAAAGCACTAAGAAACTAATCTGCAAGAATATCAACAAATACAGAATTCACACCGGAGATATACTGGTGGTTGAATTTCCAACTGGTAATGATGTCGGGATCGTAAGTCTGGCCAGCCCCCTTGTATATCGTCAGATTAAAAAGAAAAACATTGATATTGAGCATTATGAATTTCCTAAAATTCTCAGGCATGCAGGAGAAAAGGACAAGCAGATATGGCAGGAAAATATCAATAAGGAATATGAAGTTTTGTTGAAAGCAAGAAAGATTGCCGCTGACCTGAAACTACAAATGAAATTGGATGATATTGAAATTCAGTCGGATGGGAAAAAGACTACTTTTTACTATACAGCTGAAGGGAGGGTTGATTTCAGAGAATTGATTAAGGTATATGCGAGGGAGTTTAAGACAAAAATTGAAATGAGGCAGATTGGTATAAGACAGGAATCAGGACGGGTAGGTGGTATCGGAGATTGCGGTCGTGAATTATGCTGTTCGTCATGGCTGACAGAATTTAATTCGGTACCGACTATTGCTGCAAAACAACAAAATCTTTATCTGAATCCCTCCAAATTATCTGGTCAGTGTGGGCGTTTAAAATGTTGCCTGAATTATGAACTGGATGCCTATTATGAAATTTATGAGAAATTTCCGTCAGAAAACACTGTCTTAAAGACCAAAAATGGAAATGCTGTTGTATTCAAGCTGGATATTCTCAGGGAAATCATGTATTTCACTTATGAAGACAGCCGGGAAGTGGAAGTCGTTCCGGTTCATATTAATCAGGTAAAACAAATCATGGAGATGAACAAAAAAAATATTTACCCCGATCTTGCAGAATACAAGGCTGAAACAAGTAAAAAGAATAATGATTCAGAATTTGACCTGAAAGATGAGTATTTTTAGAAACAAAATATGGATTTTAATCGGACTTTGGGTGTTGCTGCTGATGGGTTGTGGCAGGGGGATTATTTATACCCGCTATATTAAAATTGATAACTTCGTCTGGAATTTTAACAAAAAGATTGAATTCAAGGTTAATATAAAAGAGACTGACAAAAAATACGAGGTTTTACTGCACATTCGTAATGCAAGCCAATATCCATACAGCAATATCTGGATTAATGTATCTGGTGTTGATCCCGATGCTAAAAATATCTTTACCAGAAAATATGAATTCACTCTTGCTGACGAAAGTGGCAGATGGTTGGGAAAAGGTCTTGGAGATATTATTGATAATCAATTTATTATAGTTGAAGATTTTTCGGCAGAAAAAACCGGCACCTATTCTTTTATCGTAAACCATGAAATGAGGGTTGACAATGTACCCGGAATCATGGATATTGGATTGACAGTGAGAGAGAAAAAGAATAAAGATTAAGCGTCAATATTGGCGTAGCGTGCATTTGTCTCAATAAATTCTCTTCTGGGTGCTACGTCATCGCCCATTAAAATAGAAAAAATCCTATCGGCTTCAGCAGCATTTTCAATGCTAACCAAACGTAAAACCCTCTTTTCCGGATTCATGGTTGTATTCCATAATTGTTCTGCATTCATTTCGCCAAGACCCTTATAACGTTGCACGTAAACAGAGCCATCTTTTCCACCGGAATTCAGTTCACTCAGGATTTTATCCCTTTCATCGTCTGACCAGCAATAAACTTCATCTTTACCCTTACGAATCAGGTAAAGCGGAGGAGTGGCAATGTAAACATAACCATATTCGATAAGCTCTTTCATATAACGGTAAAGGAGAGTGAGAATCAAGGTGGTAATATGGCTGCCATCCACATCGGCATCGGTCATAATGATAATTTTCTTATAACGAAGCCTGTCAATGTTCAAAGCATGGCCATCTTCGGCAGTACCGATGGATACGCCCAAAGCGGTGAAGAGGTTTTTAATTTCTTCGTTATCGTAAATTTTATGTTCAAGAGCCTTTTCGACATTAAGGATTTTGCCTCTGAGAGGAAGAATGGCCTGAAATCGTCTGTCTCTTCCCTGTTTGGCTGTTCCGCCAGCTGAATCACCTTCAACGAGAAAGATTTCACATTCGTCAGGGTCGTTTGAAGAGCAATCGGCAAGTTTACCAGGAAGTCCGGCTGAGTTGAATCCGTTTTTTCGCTGAACCATTTCGCGTGCTTTTCTGGCTGCATGTCTTGCCTGAGCCGACAAAACCACTTTGTTGACAATGGCTTTGGCTTCTTTGGGGTGTTCATCCAGGTAAGTCATCAGGGCATCTGAAATAAAGCTATCGACAGCTCCAAGGGCATCTGAATTCCCCAATTTAGTTTTTGTCTGTCCTTCAAACTGTGGCTCCTGAATTTTAATTGAAATAACAGCTGTTAGGCCTTCTCTGAAGTCATCCCCACTGATCTCAAATTTTACATTTTTCAGCAAACCTTCTTTTTCAGCATAATTTTTAAAGACCCTTGTCAGTGCTTTTCGGAAGCCAGAAACGTGTGTTCCGCCTTCTATGGTGTTGATGTTGTTTACATAGGAATGAAGATTCTCATTATAGGAAGTATTGTACTGAAAAGCAACGTCAATCGGAATGTCATTTTTAATTCCACTGAAGCTGATAGGTTCAGGAATGAGTGATTCACGGTTAATATCGATAAAGGTAACAAATTCACTCAATCCACCAAGTGAAAAAAATTCCTCAAATTGTTTTCCATTGCCATTCTCACTTTCTCTTTCGTCTTTCAATGTAAGACGCACCCCTTTGTTGAGAAATGCAAGCTCTTTTAGTCTTGTTTTTAATGTATCGTATTTATATTCAGTGGTTTGGAATATAGAAGAGTCGGGTTTAAACCACACATAAGTTCCTGATTTTTCGGTAGTTCCATTTTCCTTTACCGGGTAAAGCGGTTTTCCTTTTTCATATTCCTGAACGTAAATTTTTCCCTTTCTGTAAACCTCTACTTTCAGTTTTTCAGAAAGTGCATTGACGCAGGAAACACCAACACCATGCAAACCACCTGAAACCTTATAGGAATCTTTATCGAACTTCCCGCCTGCATGTAAAACAGTCATGACTACTTCGAGTGCTGAGCGCTGTTCTTTGGGATGTATTTCAACGGGGATACCACGTCCGTTATCTTCAACACTGATAGAGTTATCAGGATGAATAACAACGTTTATTTCGGTACAAAATCCAGCTAAAGCTTCATCAATTGAGTTGTCAACCACCTCATATACCAGATGATGAAGGCCTCTCTGACTAATATCTCCAATATACATAGCAGGTCTTTTTCTGACCGCTTCAAGACCTTCAAGAACCTGAATATTTTCTGCCGTATAGTTGTTTACAAATTCCTCTGCAACTGCCATTTAATTTAACTTAAAAATTCGTTGTAAAATTAGGTTTTTTTGCAAAAATCCGTATTTTTTTTTCAGGCATTTTATCAACAAAATTCAAGCCGAAAAATTATTTGTAAGTATTAGATTATCAGTCTTTTACATATTTCGTCATGAATATTTTGCACTTGTGTTTTTACGTGTGCCAAATCGCCTGAAACTATCACAAAATCAGCATATTGTGATTTTTCCTCATCATTCATCTGATTTTCCATTCGTTTTAAGATTTTTTCGCGGCTCAGTTTGTCTCTTTCTGCGATGCGTTTTATTTTTTCTTCTTCATTGGCAACAACACAAATTAACAAATCAAGCGTTTTATAAAGGCCGGTTTCGACAAGCAAGGCGGATTCAATAATGACATAAGGATAATTGTTCTTTGACAGACACCAATGTTGAAAATCTTCAATTACAAACGGATGAACGATGCTGTTGAGTGTTTTTAACTTTTCGGGATTGTTAAAAACTTCTTCAGAAAGGTATTCCTTGTTGAGCACATTATTGATATAGGATTTTTCTCCGAAAGTACTGATGATTTTATTAATCAGCTTTGAGTTTGTATTCATTAATGATTTTGCCTGAATATCAGAATAATATACAGGAATTCCAAGTTCTTCAAAAAATTCACAAACCTTTGTTTTACCTGAGCCTATTCCTCCGGTAATGCCAATTTTCTTCATTGCACTTTTTTAACGACAAAGTTGACATATTCAGGAGAAAACCTGATGTTTTTAATCAGGGTTTTATCATAATCTACAATTACTTTAACCTTGTTGCCCTGAATGAGTTTTTTGTTTTCAGGATTTGTAAAAGCATGAAAATGAGAAGGATTAACCTGATTGAAGCTGCTAAGGGTAGCCTGAAAAGTAACTGAAATTTTATCAGGAATGATGAGATATTTTTTTAGAGCGGAAGGAGGCATATTAATGTCAAGCCGGAATGTTCCTTCAGTCAGCTGTTCAATTTTCTGAGAAACGACAACTTTTTCAGTGTTAAGTTTAATGAGCGGATTTTCAGGCTTTTTCAGCAGGATGGAATCACTGATATCCTGATAAACGTCTGTATATTGCTTAAAATGAGTTGATATGGAAGTAATTTCCCTGACTTCTTTTTCAGGGCCTTTAATTTCAACAAATCTTGGATTGACATGAAGACTATCAACAGGATAATAATGTTTCCGGTAATTGATTTTAATATCAGGAACAACTGAAACCTTTTTACTGAAGAAATTATCATAATCAAGGTAAATGACAGTAGGGCTGACACTAATAATTGAAATTTTTTCAACTCCTTCAGGTAAAAAATAGCGTAAGTTATATTCGGATAATACAATGTTTTTCTGATGGTTTTTAAGGTTGATAGTTAAGGAATGGTCTTTTCTCCAGTTTTGCAGCTTAATTAAATCCCAGCCTTTTGCCTTGATTTGCAAGACAATTTCGTTTGGAAGTGGTTTACTTAAAACCTTATCTTCAGGATAATTGATATAATTCAGTTTAATCTGAACAGTAACCTTGTAGTTTTCATCCAGAGACTGGATTATCCAGATAAAAAAAGCAATGACAACACAAACTAATAAAACAATCCATCCGGGTCGATCGCCTGAATCATTTTGTTTTTTAATAATGTGGTCAGGATTGATTACCAATAAATATTAGTTTTTATCATTTTGGTTTAATACCCTTGATGCTTCCATTGAAACTGCATCTTTTTGAATGGTAATTCTGACATTGGGGGCTATTTCAATCACGAAGTCTTTATCCTGCACTTCAACGATTTTTCCATGAATACCACCAATGGTAACAATTTTATCGCCTTTTTTAATTTGTTCTTTGAAGGCTCTTTGTTCTTTGGCTTTTTTACTTTGAGGCCTGATCATGAAAAAATAAATAATAACCAGGATTAAAATAAATGGTAACAAAGAAGTCAGAGGGTTTGATTTCTGCCCGGGTGTTGTCTGAGGGGCCATCAGTAAAATAAAATTCAATAAATTCATCATAATGTTTATCTGTTAGTTATGTTTCCTTTAATATAGATTACGGTTGAATTGGGAATTGTGTTGGCATAAACAGTAACATCTTTGTTGAATGTACCGCTTCTGCCTTTGCTGTCAAAAGTAACGTCAATATAGCCTGATTCCCCGGGTTTAATGGGTTTTTTGGGAAAATCAGGTACTGTGCAGCCACAGGATGGGATACAGTTTGAGATAACAAGGTCGGCTTTGCCTGTGTTGGTAAATTTAAATGAAAATGACACTTTTGAGCCTTCAATGATGTTTCCGAAATCGTGTATGGTTGTTTTAAATGTCAGCTCAGGTAATTTTTCCTTTTTTGCTCCTGATGATGCTGAATTGGGATTTTTAATCAGGTCAGGGGTAATTTTATCCTTCTTGTTCGTTTGGGAGCATGATATGAAAACAGCTATTGAAAAAATCAGTATTATTTGTGAAACAGTTTTCATCTAAGTGCTATTTTTGGGGGCAAAGATACATGAAATCGCATTCATTTGTCAATAAGGCCAATCCCTTTTTTATTTATTTTTCCCTGACTGTTTAAATCTTTGACCAGATTGTCGAGTACTCCGTTGATAAAATTCTTGCTCCCATAAGTGCTGTAATTTTTTGCCAATTCAATGCATTCATTAATGGTTACTTTGACGGGAATGGTTTCAAAATATAGAATTTCTGAAAGGCCGATATAAAGAATGATTAAGTCGAGGAGTGGCAGGCGGGAGGGTTCCCATTTCTGTACCTTGCTTTGGATGAGTTTGTCAAATTCCGGTTGATTCTGAATACAAACATGCAGTAATCTTTTACCGAAGTCAATATTTTCATTTTCATCATTGGACAGTGAAATGATTATGTCAGGATTTGTCAGTTCCTTCGCAAGTATTTTTAATGATTTGACAGCCATGTTGACGGCCATTTTTGCATCATCAGGCCAGTTGATAAAGATGTCTTCAATGTGAGAATCAAGCAGATTGAAATTGATGGTGTAGTATTTCAGGAAAAAAGAAAACAGTTCCAGATCGGTTTGTATATCGTCTTTATCGTTATGAACATATTCCCGGTAGATTTCATTGTTTTTAAGGTCAACGAAAACCTTTCTGAGAATTTCGATATGATCGGGACTAAAGAAAACAGCATTTTTCCGGCAGGCTTCATCAAGTGCAGAATGGTTGTTCAATGCTGTAATCAGGGAATTTTTATAAAAGCGTGAATTGGGATTTAATTGCCTGACACCTGGAATATTCGACTGAATTTCGTCATCGTATTTTTCAGCAAAGGAAGTGATTTCTCGCAGGAGCAAAAGAAGGTAGAGGTAAACCCTGTAAAGTCGTTCAATGTTGTCGAGTAATTCTTTTTCGTAATGAGAAATATTGTTCTTTTCATCATTAATATAATAGGAGTAGAGTGCCTGCATCACTTTAATCCTGACATGGTGTCGGTTGAGCATAAATTAAAATATCGTTTTTACAGTTGAACTTTTCACTGAAAATTCACTGCAAAGGTAGGGATTAATATGTCTCCGCCAATAAATAAATGTAATTACCTGATTATTAGTGGAATATTTTTAATACCCTTTTCTCCTGAAACAGACACAATATAAATTCCTTTTGCCAGATTGCCGGTATTGTAAGTAAAGTTGTTGTTTCCCCGGATTAAATCATGTTGCTCTCTTAAAATTACGGAGCCATAGATATTGATAATTCTGATTTGAATTATTTCAGGATAATCAGCGTTTAATGAAACTGTAAAGGTGTTTGAAGTGGGATTGGGGAAAATTGAAATATCTGGTAACTTATTGTTTTCATTCATCGATTCAATTCCGCCAAATGGTAAACGGTTTGATTTGGAAGAACAACCATACTGGTTGGTAACTACAACATGATACCAGCCTTTTTTAGTCACAAAATAGGCCTGGCCAACAGCATTAGGAATGAGGGTATCATTACGATACCATTGATTGCCCGTCATCACATTTGAAACAAAAAGAGAATCAGTTTGTTTTGTAATGACAGGAACAGGTGGTTTGGGATAAACAGTAACCACAAGCAAATCGGATGAACCACTGCACCCCGCACCGTTTGAAACAAACAGCGAATACGTGCCTTCTTCTTTAATTACTATTTGTTTTTGTGAGGATATTACAGTTGTTCCCTTTTTCCATTGATATTGAGGAAAGTTTTCAAGAGGATAGACCACCAGACTGTCTCCCTGACACAAAGTTTTATTTCCTGAAATGTTTAAAGTCGGGGAAAGTGAGCCCAGCGTAATTTTTATTTCATCACTGGTTCCTTTGCAGGGGCCTGAAATAACCTCCAGTTTATAAGTTCCTGAATCATAAATGGTAAGTGATTGCTTGTTGGGGCCTTCTATAAATTTGGAGCCGTTTTTATACCAGATATAATTATCAAATCCGGATTGTCCGACCAAAATAGCACTGTCTCCTGCACAGAAAGACTTTTTTGTGGGTATTAAAGAGGGTTTTAATGTATAAACGTTGATTTTAAACGTATCGGAGTAACCAATACAAAGATCATTATTTTCAACCTTGAGATAAACGGTAGCGGATTTGTCAACGGTAATACTTTTGGTGGTTTCTCCGGTTGACCACATATATTTTTTATAACCATCAGGAGCAGTCAGTGTAAGCTGATCTCCCTTACAGAATGTGGTTCCCCCCGAGAGTGTAAGATTTACTTTATAGGGATCGCAAATCACTATTTTACGGATGACATGGTTGTTAAAATCAGCGGCATAGACAAAATGATAATCTTTAGGGTCAACCACCATCTGCCTGATAGAGTTAAAACGAGCAGCTGTTCCCGTGTCGTTGACATAACCTGTGGGGCCATTGTGATAGGGTGATCCAGCAAATATTGACCAGTTGGTTTTGTCATAACGGATGATTCTTGCCAGATCGCTGATGTAGAATATTTTTCTGCTATCCTGAATTACATCACTCGGATTCCAAAGCGGAGGGAATGACAGCACAGTCGAAACCTTTCCGCCACTTATTTTTCTTAATTTTGAATTGCCCCATTCAGCCACATAAATGTCGCCATTATCATCAATACTTACCCCAACCGGATACCAGAATTTTGCGCTCAGGGCATTGCCATCTTCATCTCCTGAAACACCGGGAGTTCCGGCAATGGTTGTTACATATCCAAGTGTATCAATTTTACGGATGACATGGTTATTTTTATCGGCAACATACAGATTCCCAAATTTGTCGCTGCAAACATCAGCGGGTTCGTCAAACTGAGCTTCAAGCCATTTCCCGTCCTTATATCCCGGATATCGTGTCAGGCAGTTAGGATTGCCAGGACCCGGGGCAGAAAATTTTCCGGCTTTTACGTCACACCAATGAGCCTGGCCGACTTGTCCCTGGTAGGGATCAATTTTACGGATGACATGGTTCCCCTGATCTGCCACATAGATAGTATCTCCTTTTCCCACGCATATTCCGGCCGGATTACTAAATCTTGATGCTGTAGCTGCAGCATTCTTGAAACAATCCTGTTCAAACCCTCCTGCTTTGGTATAAACCTGTCCGTTAGGCGTAATCATTCTGATGGTATGGTTCGACCACTCCGACACCCAAAGGTTTCCCCAACTATCGAAAGCAAGCCCACATGGATTGTAAAAATAAGCATCTAAAAGTGGAACACTTGTAGCATTTTGTCCTGATGTATCCGGATGCCCGGCATAGAGGAGTACTTGTTGAGCTCGTGAAGAAATAGCAAAGAATATGAGAATAATGAAAAGGTAAATATTTTTCATGCCTTTTTATTTAAGGATTTAACCATTAGAAATCATCCACAAAAATAATAAATCAGAAAGCATTATTATAATGCTTAAGAATAAAAATAATATACCTGCGACAATTTATCAGCGGAGCGGATATTTGTCAAAAATTCTGTTTGCCTTCATCAGAATATCAACGTATTGAGCACGTTTGTAGGCATAAGGATCTTTAATATACTTTTTTGACATGGAGCCACGGAATTCATCAGGGGAATTGTATTTTTTATCGTCCATCCATTTTTCAATGTCTTCAAGCATTTTTGCTACATAAGCCGGTTTGTGTTTATAAATAGTGCTGACCACCTGAACACAGTCAGCTCCTGCAAGCATGGTTTTTATCACGTCTTCACCTGTATAAATTCCTGTATTACAGCAGATTGAAGCATTTATATTTCCATGTAAAAGTCCGGCAAAGCGGATGGTCAGCCTGTTTTCATCAGGGTCACTGAGGTTATATGGGAAAATCATTTCACGGGTCTGGATATTGATGTCCGGCTGAAAAAGTTTATTGAACAGAACAAAGCCTTTTACGCCCTCCTGATCCATTTTTTTAATTAAGTTGAGCGGATTGGAGTAAAATGGGCTTAATTTAACACTAACGGGTATTTTGACTGTTTTCAGTATTTCTTTGAGGACAGACAGTTGTTCATTTTCAATTTCAGCAGGCTCTTTATTGAAATCGGAAGGTACCCAAAAAAAATTAAGCTCAAGTGCAGCTGCTCCGGCTTCTTCAAGTTTTTGAGCGTATTCGATCCATGTGTCAGTAAATGTACAGTTCAGACTGGCAATTAATGGAATATTCAGACTATCTTTTGCCTTTTTAAACATCAGCAGGTGTTCCTGCGGGCCGGCATGGGCAATTTCAGGAAATAAACTGATCATTTCTGCATGCCGGTCACTATATTCTTTTAACTGAAGGTCAAATTCAAGCTCTTCCAGTTGAACCTGCTCTTCAAACAGTGATTTGTAAACAATTGCTGAAGCTCCTGCATTTTCAAGTTCTTTCAGTATTTTGAGATCAGTAACCAGATTGCTTGCTCCAATGATAATAGGATTTTTTAAGTTTAATCCCAGATATTTAACATTCAGGTTGGCCATATTCAGAGAAAATTTTATTTTTAAACAATAGAGGTATAAAATATATCCTTACAAAGATAGGAAAAAAATAAACACTCCAAAATGCTGAACCTTTCCTGATGAATAAATTAAAGTTAAATTCTACATGTTAAAATATTCTGTCAAGAAAACCGGTTTTGTGATTTTTCATTGATTATCAGCCGTCTGTAAAGTATTTTAATTCAGGTGAATAAGATTATTTACCTTTGAATTCTTTTTAAAATTACAGCAATGAATAGATATTCAGACTCATTGAAGAATTTTCTGGAAGGATTGGCCGATAAGGAAAAAGCCATACAAATGGAAAAATACATGAAGAATAAAGTTCAGTTTTTTGGCGTTCCTTCAGATTTACGGGAAGAATTTTATAAAGATTATATGATAATTCACGGTGTCCCAGATGATAAGGAACTTTTGCTTATTATCAGGGACTTATGGGAACAGCCGCAACGTGAATATCAATACTTTGCAATGGAGATGTTACGGAAACTTAACCGCTTTGCCAACACTGAAAGGCTCGAACTGTATGAATTTATGATTGTAAATCGTTCATGGTGGGACACTGTTGATTTCATTGCTTCCAATCTGGTCGGACCCTTTTTTCTGAAATATCAGGAAATGAAAGAAGAATACTGCAAAAAGTGGATGCAGTCGGGAAACATATGGCTTCAGCGGACAGTATTGCTATTTCAGTTGAAATATAATGAGAAAACAGATACCGCACTACTTAGCCGGGCCATCTTGGAACTGTCCTCGTCAAAAGAGTTTTTTATCAGGAAAGCAATTGGCTGGTCGTTAAGGCAATATTCAAAAACCAATCCTGACTTTGTATCTGATTTTGTTGAAAAAAACAAAGAAAAACTGTCGCCTCTTAGCAGAAAAGAAGCCTTGAAAGTGATAAACAAAAAAAGGATGGATTAAGAATAACCCATCCTTCAGATGTAATGAGTGGAATATCAATACTTTAGCACACGAATAGTTTTAAAATATGATGCTGTTTCTACCTGAATCAGATAATACCCTTCGGGTTGATCCGATAAATTGATAGAAAGTTGTTGACGGCAGATATTTTCTGTTGAAGTAATCAGTTTTCCTGTCATATCAAAAACTTTGACACCTGTAATATTTTCTCCGGAGCTTAGATAAAAATTGTCATGAACCGGATTGGGATAAACGGCAATAAGTATTTCATTTTCAGGAACAGAAACATTGTGAAGAACCCTAAATCCTTTTGTCAGCATGAACATACCCTCAATGTCGGTGGTAATGACGATATCATAATAGCCCAGTTCAGCATTTTTCGGAACTGAAAAGTAAATATTGACAACAGTATCATTTACAACAAGCTGTGAGTCAATAGCAAGAAGATTAGTGGACGGACTTATTATTTCAATTTTCAAAAGTTTTGCACGGGTAAATTTTGTTCCTGAACAATTTATTTTCATTGTCAGGTTGTTTTGTCCGTAATAGGCACTATCGGGATCCACGGATTTGATAAGAGGTATAACGGGAACAGGAATAACTTCAAAAGCATTGGTGGCGAGGAGAGTACCTTCAGGTGTATTTTGCAGGCGTGCATTGTACATACCTAAAGCTGCATTGTTGGGTATGGTTACAGAAGCATTGAATGAAGTGTCATTAATAACGGTGATGCCAGTTGCATTAAAGTTTGTTCCTCCTTGTCTGAAGATGTTCAATGTCAGATTGGTGGCTTTGGTCAGCGTGGTGTTGGAAGTATAAACTGTGATAGACATGGTAGCTCCGGGAGTACCGCGTGAGGGAGTGATATAACGAATTTGCGGAGCTGTTGGCGGAAGCAATATTTCAAATGACTGAGGCAGTGTAAGATTTCCGTGGATGGTTCCGGAAAGTAAAACGCCATATAATCCTGCCTGAGCATTGGTGGGAATGGAAAAATACCCTATTGCAAGTGAATCATGAATTATTTTGGTAGAATCAGGGTTGATAAACTGACCGCCTCCACGGGTCAGCCTGACCATTTGATTGCTACCCTGTGTAAAGGTTACATTTTTACCATACACATAAATGGCGACTTTTTGCCCCTGATAGGCTTTTGTAGGATTGATTTTTGAAATCTGAGGTGAAGTAGGGGAAATGATAATGGTAATGGCTTGCGGTAAAGTCAGATTTCCGTCTGCTCCGCCTCCAACGATTAGATTGTACTGACCTGTTGTGGCAGTTGGTGCAATGGTAAAGTAAGCATAGAGAAGGGTGTCATTTTTAACCTGAACAGAGTCGGCATTAATATTCTGGGCGTTAAAGTTCAGGCGGACAGTTGGCTTATTTCCTTTTGTAAAATTGGTTTTTGTGGCAAATATTTTCACCAGATACTTTTGTCCCTGAACCAATGTATCAGGATCGGCATGGAGAATTCGTGGCGGGTTAGGATTAACAATAATCGTAAATGACTGTGGAAGAGTGAGCTGACCGTCAATCGAGTTACTAACTCTCACATCATACAAACCGGTTTGCACAGCGGTGGAAATGGTAAAGTCAGCTATCATGGCCGTATCATTTATCCTCGTTATTGCATCAGGATTAATGGTTGTATTTGGAGACATGAACAGGGAGACATTTAAATTAAGCCCTGAGTCAAAATGAGTATTTATTCCAAGAATTGTTACGCTGACTTTTGTTCCCTGAATGGCTGTATCAGGGTCAACGGAAAATATTTTGGGAGCCTTTGACGA
>JAAYUY010000165.1 GCA_012517435.1 Sphingobacteriales bacterium
CATTGAAGCTATTGAAAACTATAAGTTAAAATATGCTTCAGCTGATAAAAACCTCGCGGATAAATGGCTTAACCTGCTGAAAAGAGATGATGAATACATTGAAGTGGTCAATGCCGGAACCAACATCAATTCACCTCAATCTGACTACTTCCCTTATGTTTCAAAAGATGGACAAAGACTCTATTTCTGTACCAACGGAAGGACAGGCGGCTATGGAGGAGAAGATATATGGTATTGTGAGAAAAAAGCAGACGGAACATGGGGTGATGCACAGAATATCGGTACTCAGTTGAATACTTCTACACATGAATGCCTCATGACCATGTCAGGAGACGGGAATGTGGCCATTTTATTCGGTAATTATGAAGGTTCATTTGGTAACGGAGACCTTTTTTATTCCGTAAAGACTGATAAAGGATGGACAATGCCCTGCAACCTCGGAGGCACCATCAACTCAAAAGATTGGGAAGCACAAGCCAGCCTCAGTGCTGACGGGAAAACACTATTCTTTTGCAGCGACCGTGCAGGTGGCTATGGCGGAGGTGCCGATATTTACGTCAGCGTCTTATCTGAAGACGGATGGAGTAAACCTGTCAATTTAGGCCCGAAAATCAATACTTCCGGCTTTGAAGGAGCTCCTTTTCTCGCTGCTGATGGCAAAACACTCTATTTCTTTAGTGACGGGCATTTCGGATTCGGTGGACACGATATTTTTATGGCAAAAAAAATTGGTGATTCATGGACTGACTGGAGCGAACCTGTCAATTTAGGCAAATACATTAACACGCTCGGAGATGACAAATATCTTTCAATACCTTCCTCCGGTATTAAAGCTTTTACAGTCAGAGACGGTTCTATTGACGGTCAAGGTGGAATGGATTTATATGAATTCATTTTGCCCCCGAGCATGCGTCCTGAAGTAGTTGTCAATGTTTATGGTTATGTATCAGACGAAAACAAACTACCTGTTGGCTCAGTGATACGTTTTTATGATGCTGCTACAGGCCTCGAGCAGGGCACTGCCATCAGTGCTTTCAGCGATGGCTATTACAGAATTTCACTGCCTCCTCTGAAAAAATACAATATTGTCATCGACATGAAAGGTTATCTTTACATGACCGATGTACTCGACCTGACCGACATGACGAAATTCATGGAAAAAGAATACATTAACAGCCGCTTTGGAGCTGACCTGGATGAGATTAAACAATTACAGGAAAAACTTACCCAACTGAACAATCAGTTTCTGGCTTTGCTGAACGAAAATTCAGATAATATTGATGGGGCTTTGAAGAATTATGAAGAATTAATCCGGCAATACCGCTCGTCCATCAATGCCCTTGACCTGAAAATCAAGAAGGCCAAACTGGAATGGATGGGTAAGGAGGACAAAATCAAAGACATCCGGAAAGATTTCAGCCTGCAAACGATTAAAGTGGGTGCAACTTTTGAGCTGAAAAATATCTTTTTTGATTTTGGAAAAGCCACCTTGCGGGAAGAATCCAAAACCGAACTAAACAAGTTGGTTGACATCATGAAAAGAAGTGAAATAGTCATCGAGCTGGGGGGTCATACTGATAGTATAGGTTCTGACGAAGCCAATCTGAGACTTTCACAAGACAGGGTCAATTCCGTTAAACAATATCTCGTTGACAATGGTGTAAATCCGGATCGTATCATGGCAGTAGGTTACGGAGAAACTCAACCGATTGCTCCAAACAGCTCTGAAGAAGGCAGAGCAAAAAACAGGCGTGTGGAAGTTAAAATTCTTCAGCTACAGTTAGGCAGGGAAGGCCAGGATGTGGTTACTGAACAACCAAAAGAAGAAAAAAAGGTTGAAGAATCTTTTGATTTTTTGAGTACGCTGATGAAAGCGGCAAAAAAAGGCGGTCTTCCAACCAATAGTCCATGCTCCGACAAACCGATTTACCTGACCGAATATAAAAAAGCTCCCACTCCTACTACTACACCATCTAAAACAAAGCAGAGAAAAACTTCAAAGTATTTAGAAGTTGAAAAAGATAACTTTGTCTTCAAAACATTTAACCCATATATCAGAAACTCAAATTTTGAAAAACAAACCATCAATTCCGGGGTTGTTTATGAAGGCGGAGGACTCGGTGCCGGAGTAAGTTTTGTCAGCGAAAAACTAAGAGAAACCAATTTTGAATATTTCTTTCTGAATGACGACAGCATTAAGTGGATGGGTTATTTCAATTTCAACTACAACTGGCAGTTTTTCAAAAGCCTTAATCTTCCGCTGCTGACTATTTTTGGTATCAATTCCCACTTTTATCCTTTTACCAACACAATTGACGGACGTCAGGGATATATATTCTTCAATGTACCTGTCGGCTTACGTTATAACCTTGAACTGGCTGACGGACTAATTGTTTCTCCCGTGTTCAGATACAATTTTGGCCTGTCCAGAGTGCATTCGCTAAGCCCTACTTATTGGACAGTCGGGGTGGATGCCAGAATGAAATTCTTGCAAGGTGGAATCAGCTACAATTATGGTGATTTTGTAAAATATCTCGGGTTTAGGGCAGGATTTGCATTCTGATCGAATCCAATACCTAAAAATCCCTGTCAGATAATTCTGACAGGGATTTTTATTTAATAAGTTCTTTTAGTCTTTCTACAAGAATCTCAGGATTAAAAGGTTTCTCGATAAATTCATCTGCACCACAGTCTAACACTTCTTCCCTGCTACCTGAGATAACCATAGCAGTAAGGGCAATGATAGGAATGGAAGTGTTGGTTTTTCTGATTTCCTTAATCGCTTCATAACCCCCCATCACCGGCATCCTCAAATCCATGATAATGGCATCAAAGCCACTATCTTTATTGAATATATCGAGTGCTTCCTTTCCATTAGTGGCTCTGACCACTTCACATTCGTGTTTTTTCAATAAATGCCTGACCAGCATAAAGTTAAAATCTTCATCTTCTGCAAGCAATATTTTTTTCCCTTTCAGTCCATTTGTCGATTCACTCAGATCAGTCATTAATTTTTTGTCATTATTGATTTTATAAAGAGGGACTGAAAAATAAAAGGTGCTTCCAATTCCTTTTTCTGATTCAATCCATAAATTTCCATTCAATAATTTAGCCAAATGATAGGAAATATATAATCCCAACCCGGCACCCCTGTTGGATTTACCGGCAGTTTCCTGTGCCTGCCAAAATTTCTGAAATATCTTGTCCTGTGATTCCTTTTCAATTCCAATACCACTGTCTTTAATATAAAAAACGCATTCCTTTTCATTCTGCAAATAATACCCTGCCTCAACAGAGCCTTCTTCTGTAAATTTCAATGCGTTTTTCAGCAAATTAATCAAAACCTGCTTTACTCTGATGGGATCAGAAAATATTTCAACATCTTCTGCTGTTTCAGGAATACTCAGTCTGATATGCTCCTTCTTCATCAATTGCATTTCCGCTCTGATTATTCCACCTATATCACTGAAAATATCACGGATATTTATTTTACGGTTTTCAATACGCAAATTCCCCGACTCTATCAAAGAAACATCGAACAAGTCATCAATAATACCACTTAATTGCAAGCCACTGTTTTTTATAATTTCAGCATATTCCAGCATTTCTTCCGTTGAAGTTTCTTTATTACACACTGAAGATAGCCCAATAATAACATTAAGGGGTGTGCGAAGCTCATGCGACATCGACATTAAAAATGATGTCTTCAGCTGATCTGATTCTTCAGCCTTCTTCAATGCTTCATTCAGCGCTTCATATTGAAGTTTTAATGCAGTCTGGTTAAACAAGGAAAAGATAACTTCTTCAATATCGCCCTGTTCGTTTTTCAATACAGCCGAGCTGATTTCGAAGTACACCTTACTTCCGTTTTGCTCAACCCATTGAATTTCAAAGTTTCTGCCCTTCTTTTCAAATTTAAGCCATTTTAACTCATGATTAATTGTTTCTCTGACTTCCTCCGGAAAAATATCTTTAAAGTATTCATTAGTCAACTCATCTGATGTCTTTTTAAATAATTGAATGGTCTTTTCATTGCACAGTTTTATCCTGAAATCCTTCCCTGTTACCACTACGGGAGCAGGAAATAATGATAAAAGATTGAAATAAAGTTTATTAGTCAGATTCAGTTCTTTTTTCTGCTCAGCCTTGGTTGTAATCAATGTCGCTATCTGATTGTATTCTGCAACATTCATAATCCGTTGATTATCCGTAACATCTGTTTCATTCTGCAAGGCTTCTTTCAGAATTCTCATGGGTTTTACAAACCAACGGAGCGAAAGAAAAATGACTAAAAGCAGGAAAATAAAACATAACAAAAGTACTACCGTAAGCTGCGTCAGATAACTTCTCTCCAGTTTATTGAGAATTGAATCTGTTTTACTTGCAGATAACCAAACAACGGGAGTAGTATCGATATCTCCTTTTAATGGAAGGAAAAAAGCAATTTTCTGAGCCCTCTTGTCAAATTTTAACGTATCAGTAACGGGAATAAAACTTAGACCTGTAATTTCCTTTAGTTCCTCAATAAATTCGTAATCCCATTTCTTTCCAACGAAAAAATAGCCATAAGGCGGACTTTTCCTTAAAGTGTCCAGGGAAGGATGTATTGAGCCGCCAAAAAACTCAACCACATATCCGTGATGATACAGATAAAACCGGATTAAAGGTTTTTTGCTGAAAAGCGAAGGCATATCATCAAAATAATCTTTCAGGTTCAGATGATCTGAACTCAGAGAATTGTAAGCAAAAACTGAATTCCCGTTCTCATTGAAAACAAGACAATAATCAGCTTTAAAAATTTCAGATGATAAAATAAAATTATCCCTTGCAAATACTTCATCAGGGGAATGGATGTATTTGATCATTTCATCCCATACAGTGTAATCCTCAACAAACTTCTTCAGTGCCTCATTTTTCAGGTTGATTGTAGCAGCCAGCAATGCTCTGGCTGAGGTCTCCGATGTACGGTAATTCTGCCTGATGCTATTCAGCAGCTTAAGGCTATAAAATCCATTAATAACAAAAATAACCACAAACCCTGCTATCAATATTCCCAGCACTCTTCTTTGCATACTGTTTTTCATACACTCTGCTTAAAATGATATTCCTCCAACAAAATAAATATTCCTGCTCTCCGGATTTAAAATAAGACGGGCATTTACCGCAAGGTTTAAATTTTCTGTTACTTTTATATTTCTGCTGACACTCATTCCGCAATTCACAACAGCAAACCTGCCGGCATAATAACCGTTAAAGGGTGTAAATCCGGCAAAAACTTCCAGACTATAATCTTTCCATTCTTTCACATAACCGGCTTCGGCATAACTCGAATAGGCATTTACGATTGAGAGGCTGTCGGAAGGGTCTTTCAGTTTTTTATCCGGGCCATAAATCATTGAGTAGAATGAAAAGCTCAACGGTATTTTGAAAGGACTTAACTCAATTCCACTCTCAATCAGATGAGGAGTAGATGAGTTTTTAAAGTCAAATATTGAATTATCAGCCAGAGAATAATATGTATTCAGATAGTCGGTCAGTCCGATTTTCAGCCAATCAACGGGTGAATAAAACAGGTAAAAATCAATTTCCTGCATATCGGCAGGGGTTAAAGAATATGCACCCCAAACGCCAAAAGTAAATTTTCCGGGAGAATATTCCACGCAAGGCTGAATGCTGGGCGATTGCCCGATATCGCTTCCCCTCCACACATAACGGCTTACCAGATCAAGCGAAACAGATAAGGGGGGTTCCGAAAGACTGCTATCCTGTCCTGAAATTTGTCCAACAGAAAAAATCACCAACCATATCAATGCAAGGCTGCGTTTCAATCGTTTTTGTTTTGAGGCAAATTTATAATATGGTTTATTAATTCAAAACAATAATATTCAACAAGATAAAGAAGAAAAACTGAATCAAATAAACTGCTTTTGCCAGTTTATTATGAGGAGACACTTTCCCCAGATTCAATATCGCCTGAAAAACAAATGAAATGATAAACCATGCGATATAGTTCTGAACGGGAACGCTTGTTTTTTCCCAATTCCACATCCCTGTATAAATGGCTGCCGGCTCAAGCACAACATCATAGGCAAGCATCAGAAAGGATGACAGGATGATCTTCAATAAAACTCCCATTTTAAAGCCTGAAATAATCGAATAGGTACACACAGATAATAAAAGCCAGTTTATCCCAATCAATAAAGGCGTTTCCATGACTTTTGGTCCTAAAACTTTTCCATAGGAATATTCGCCAAAAATCACTCCGGTTTTCACTCCAGCCACTTCAACCAGAAAACCTGATATGGCTATAAAGAGATAAATGATAACAGACTTTCTACTCCACCCAAGCTGAAAAGCCAGCAATAAGAAGAAACTCATCAACAGAATAACAGGAGTCAGGGATAAAAATAGCTTCTCTGCATGAGAATATGAAAGTCCTAAAAGTCCTACCAGATAAAAAACTGACAGCAGAAAAATCCAGATATATTCCTTGCTGATTTGAATTTTCAACGTATGATTGTTTTTGAAAGGTGATTGGCAATAATTTTCGCTGAGCTTAAACACAAAGGGATGCCTCCTCCAGGGTGTACACTTCCACCGGTAAAACAAAGATTTTTAATTTTTGAAAAATAGTTTGGATGACGCATAAAAGCAGAACCTACTGAATTTGAGCTCATTCCATAGAGTGAACCATGCCACGAAGAGGTACGCTCCTCTATCTGTAAAGGATCGAGTCTTTCTTCGAACAAAATGTAGTTTTCTATATCGGTTTTCAAAACACGGTTGATTTTTTCAGTTATGTTTTTCCGGGCTGTCTGTATTATCTGATCCCAGTTTTGTCCAATATTTTCGGGGGCATTAATCATCACATACCAGTTTTCACACCCCTCCGGTGCATCTGTTTTAACTATCTTACTGCTGATAAAAATATAAACAGTCGGATCATGGTAAATGTTCTTTAGCTGAAATAAATTTTCGAACTCTTCCTTATATCCCTGCGAAAAAAGAATATTGTGGACATCAAGTACTGGAAAAACAGTGGATATTCCCCAGTAAAAAATCAATGCACTTGTTGACAGTTCGTGCTTCTCAATCCTTTTGGGCAATGTTGCTCCCCGGATTATTTTTTTATACAGGGTTTTTATATCTACATCACTGACAACGACATCATAATTCAGTTCCTCCCCTTTCACCACAATACTTTTGACCTTTTTTTTCTTAATATTAATGGCATCTACCTTTGTATTGAAGTAAAAGTTTATTCCGTTTTCGCAAGCAAGCTTATAAAGGCTTACAGGAATCTGAAACATCCCGTTTGAAGGAAAATATGCCCCTATGTTATTTTCAAGGTGGGCAATCACATTTAAAGTGGCAGGGGCCTGATATGGATTCGAGCCATTATAGGTAGCATAGCGGTCGAATAGCTGAACCAGATGTTTATCCTGAAAATAACCTTTGTTGTATTCATGCATGCTGTTAAAGGAATTGAGCCTGTATGCATTTAACAAGGCTTTCAAAAATGGCCACGAAAAAATATTACTGAAACTGAATAGCTTATTGAATATAAAAGGCGTGGATGTCAGGTTGTAAAGGTATTCGCTTTTTCTAAGAAATTTAAGGATACGCTGTCTGGACTCAAAGGTAAGTTTTTCAGCATCTTCTGCAAATTTTGAAGGATTAGAGGATACCGAAAGCTGCAAGCCATCTTCGTAAAAATACTTACATACAACATCTAAAGCATAATAAGGGAATGCTTTATCGAAGTCAACATGGTATAAATCAAAAATTTCCTTTACCAGTTGTGGCAAGGTAAATAAAGAGGGGCCCATATCAAAACGGAAACCATCCCGCCTAAGTTCCTTTATTTTGCCACCAAAACTGTCAGACGATTCAAAAACATCGACCTGATAACCAAGATGACGAAGCCTGAGTGCAGTGGCCAGACCTCCGATCCCTGCACCAACAACAGCTACCTTCAAATCTTTCTGTTTGATTTTCAATTTTTTCAGTTAATCAATAATTTCCTGATGACCATCCCTGCCGAATTGCTGAGCCGAAGCAGATAAATACCTGAAGCTATATTGGTTTCAATAAATGCTTCCGGTTGATGAAATTCACCTTCATAAACTATTTTGCCATCAATATCCAATATTTCAACACGCCAGCTCCCCTTTCTGATTCCCGTTACTTTGAAACAACCATCAGACGGATTGGGATAGATCTCCGGCTGAAAATCATTCTCCGAATATTCTATCCCTGAATTACTTTTGATCATAACCTGAATGGTTTCAATGTTATTGTTTTCATCCAGTTCGGCAACAACCTGTGTGGCATCGGCAAAGATGATGATATAATAAGTTCCTGCAGCGACATTTACCGGAACAATCAGGTTTTCCCCGCTACTTGTACTTGAGTTGACTGCAAGAGGCAATATATTTTCGGAGTCCAGCTCAGGGTCATTCCCATCAAGAAACTTGTCAGTGGAAAGATAATATTTAATAACACATGCAGAAGACTCAACCTGTCCGGTATTTTTCAATGTGCAGTTAACAGCAATTACTCCTCCTTTTTCAACCGTATCAGGAGTTGCACTTTTGCTGATAATGGTCAAATCGGGTTTTGGTGCAACGACCTGCAATTGTTTATAGGACACATTATTGTTTTCATCACTTTCATCAATGCTTTGTGTGGCATCGGCAACAAAGAGGATATAATAATTTCCTGCCGCAGTTACACCCGGTATCGTAAACTGTTGCCCTACCGAATAGCTGCCATCTTTTGCCAGACTAATTACATTATCAGAGGCCATGCTGATATCGCTGCCATCCAATTGATTATCCGTTGATAAAAAATATTTCACTACGGAAGATCCTGAAGAGGCAAGACCCTGATTTTTCACATCACAGGTGGCTGTTACATTATTCCCGGCAACTACCGAAGCAGGGTTGATATTTTCATTAACGATGATCAGGTCGGGCTTTCCTGCCAGACTTCTTTTGATACGGATGTCAAACAGGTATGTCCCCAGATTACCTTCAAAGTAGGGTGCTACCTTGAAATACACTGTTCCGCCATCATTTACCTTAAAAGTATTGGCATCCTCATCATCAAAATATGCAGACCAGTTTGCACCGTATTTATAGGCAAAAACCCCATCTACGGAATAGCTGTTCCCGTCTCCGCTGTTGTAGCTGTCGTGAAGCCTGAGGCTGACTTCATAATTATATCCGGAAGGAAGGGTAACTTTATAATAATCAATATCAGTTGCATTGTGAATATTGGCCTGAGTGGTTTTTATGACACAGGAATCACTGACAAAAGAAACAGCAAATCCGTAAGCATCTGATTCTGTATTGTTAACCTCATACGGATCCGGATTGATTGTCTTTGAAATCACCTTTATACTGATGGGATTGCTGTAAGAACCCGGATTGGCCAGATACCAGTTTCCACCGCTGGGCATAAAATGTATGGCAATCAGGTAATCTCCCGGAGAAGCACTTATCTCACTTGTTTTAAAAGTAAGTCCGTTCGTGAAATGTGTCATGGATGGCATACTGATATTTGTTTTTGTTTCAATAGTTTCAACAAATTGCCCTGTGGATGCACTGAACAATGAAACTGTAAAACTTCCATTAAAGGCAGTACTGCTATAATTGGCAATATCAACCCATACTTCTGCCGAATCACCCTGAACCAGTGGCGATGGAGTTACAGAAAATGCCTTATAAACCCGTATATCACTGTTTGAAGTACCTGTTTTTATGACTATTGTCAACGGATGAGTATGGCTGTTTTTATCCACTAGTTTCCAGGAACCTCCGGCCGGTTTGTATTCAATTACTATCTGATAAGTACCGGCTACGGCATTAATTGAGCTTTTATTGAATGAAAATCCATTGGTATAATAATATCCTTTTTTCAGGGTTACATTATTATAGGTATCAATCAGTTCAACAAACTGACCTGAAGTGGTATAAATGGCACAGCGGTAATCTCCTGTAAAATCGGCACTGCTCAGGTTTGCAAGTTTCACCCAGACACTGGCGTTCTGATATTGTACCAAAGTATCTGGTGTTACATCTATTTCATCCAGCAGAGAAATAACTGCTCCGGAAGTTACTCCGGGCTTAATTCCCATAATTGCACCCTGATTATTGGTAAAATCCATGGTACCGGGATTCAGGCTGCTGACATAGAAATAACCATCAAGATAGCCATCCCAACCCCAGTTAAAATGAAAATAATTGTTGCTGCTACCCTGATAGCCATCACAAACAAATGCATGTCCCCCCGATGATCCATACCCAAAGTAAAGCATGGGCCGGCTATTGTCGAGTTCGTCCTTTAACATTCCTTCCCATGTTGAGGTTGAATAATTGTTTTTATCCTTTTTCTGAACGGTTGAACCATAACCAAAATAATTGACAAAGGCATAAGCAGCATCACTGGGATATGAAGAGCTGCCCGATACCCCGTAATTCATCTCCACACTTACTCCGCAATGATAAAGCAAAGTGGCAACATCGCTGTTATGGGTACTCAGGGTATTGGGCATGTTGCTCCAATTGTAAGTAGTCATCCCAAAATTTGCAGATAGTGTCCCGTAAGTATTGTGATAATAGGAATGTGAACCTGAACCTGTGGAGGGTGATTGGTGATATTTCATAATCTGACCCATGGCAATGGCTACACAGCCAACAAGGGTTCTACCGTCCTGAGAAGCAGGTGCAGCTGCGTCTTGCGGACAGTTGCGGTTGTAATATTTCCCCTGCCCCCATTTTGCCGTTACCAATGGACTTACGCTTCTGAATCCCCTGCTGACAGGAATAACAGATAACCTCGTCCATTCCTGCCTGATAAGATCATCTGCCTGTAAATGATTATCTAAGATAAAGGAAATTTCATTCTGACGGGCTGATATCCAGTCACTTAATGCAGGATTTAATTTATTGTTGTCAAAAATACCTTCAAACGAATAACCTATCACCGGATAAACATCATCATCCGCTGCTATGATGACATATCCTCTGACAGAAGCATTAATGTTGAAAATATAAAGCAAGGAATGCTCATTGTCTTTTGCTGTTGTAAAAAGCTCAACCTTGATAGTCTGATAATCAATTACCTGAAACTCTTTTACACCTTCATAAAAAACATTTTTAGCTATCACAGCCGCCTTTTCAACGGAAACAGGTGTGGAAAACCCTGAAAACACAAAGGCTGCAAAAATCACGAATAACAAACAGATTTTCTTCATTTTATTTTAAATTTCGGGATTATTTTCAGTTTGCAAGTTAAAAAATATAGAGAAATATAAGTC